>JADGNW010000365.1 GCA_017883315.1 Blastocatellia bacterium
CAGGGCGGCTCGTACGGAAACCTAACAGCCGAGCAGCGAGAAGCGGTGCATGGAATCTATGGTTGGGCGCGGCGGATCAAGAGCGATGTCGACTGGCTTGTCGAATACGGTTCAACCCGCTCACGCCGGCTCGAAGCGAGCGGTGACAGTTAGAAGAGTACCACATACAACATGGAGAGAGGTGAAACTATGAAAAGAACTATTTGTTTGTCGCTCGCAGTTTGCGCAGTGTTGATAGGCGCAGTGTGCGCTACGGCGCAGAACCAGCCCCAGTTGCCCAAAGTGCTATGGATCTACCGCGAAGATATCAAGCCGGCGCGCAGCTCCGCTCACGCGAGAGTTGAGCAAGGGCTTGCGCAGCATTGGGCCAAGAACAAAGTGCAACCATTCCTGGCCGTGGAAGCAGTCTCGGGCAGCGCAACCGAGGTGATGTTCTTTTCCGGCTATGACTCGATGGCCACTTTCGAGAAGGACTATCAGGTCTTTGGCAAAGGCTCCAACGGGGCGGAGTACGACGCACTCGAGAAGCAGGAAGCCGAGCTGGTCAATAGCGTGCGCTCGATAGTAGCTATCCTGCGACCGGATATGAGCTACCGCGCGGACCATTTTATGTCGGCGGTGCCGCAATCGCGCTACTTTAGCATCGAAACGTTTCGCGTGCGGCTCGGACACGACGCGGATTTCGCCGAGGGTGGAAAGGTGTTTGGGAATGCGTACGAGAAAATGAAACGCGAGCAGCCCTACGCGATTTATCAAGTCATTATGGGTGCGCCCGAGGGAACTTACTTGCTGATCTCGCCGATGAAATCGTTGAAAGAAGTTGACGACGAGTTAGCGAGTCAAGGCGCGCTTATGCAGGCGATGGGCGCGGACAACGCGCAGAAGATGATGAAAGGCGCGGGCGATGTCTTCGTTAGCATGGAAAGGAACGTCTACGCCTTCAATCCGAACATGAGCAACGTGTCGAAGGAGTTTGCGTCGGCCGATCCGAAGTTCTGGACCCCGAAGCCCATGGTCAAACGCGCTCCAGCCGTCAAGAAGGAAGGCACGAAGCCGGCTGCGGCGGGCAAAACTCAGTAGACTGTTAGATCACCGGACGTCCATAGCCTCAGGTTGCCTCTACAAGAAGTGACCTGGGGCGAGTTTCACCGTGCAGAAATCGGTGAACCCTAGTAAATTCATGCGTTGACAGCATGGAGAAATTGAATGCAACGGAACCCAAAAGGCTGGCTAGTGTTCATTAGTCATAGTAGCAGAGATACCTGGGTCGCAAAGCAAATCGCTCGCGAAGTGTCTTTGTGCGGGGCGACACCGTTTTTAGACGA
Source organism: Blastocatellia bacterium (assembly GCA_017883315.1). Lineage (GTDB taxonomy): Bacteria > Acidobacteriota > Blastocatellia > UBA7656 > UBA7656 > Onstottus_A. The sequence continues at coordinate 1,326 of JADGNW010000365.1, forward strand.
GGCTAATGTGGAGGTGGGAGAAGATTTTGAGGAGAGCATACTAACCTTTTTGGAGCAGACGCATGAGTTGCTCGTGCTCTTGACACCGTGGGCATTGGATCGTCCCTATGTGTGGGCCGAGATCGGGGCCGCATGGGGAAGACGGATTCCGATTGTGGGGATCCTCCACGGGATGACCACAACAGAATTCCAATCCAGATCCGAAGTACCGATATTCCTAAAGAAACGTGACTTCGTGGACATCAACGACATTGAGGTATACTTTGAGCAGCTAAAAGCGAGAGTAGATGCAGTTGGCGACGAGTAAAGCGGAGGGAGCTAATGAGTACGCATAAAGTCTTCATTTCCTATTCTCATTCTGATAGGGAATGGGCACGGAAGTTTGCTGAAGCCATTTCAGAAATAGGTGTTGCGGTATGGTTCGATGAATTCAACATCAAAGCAAGCCAGCCGTTAGTCGAAGGCTTAGAGAGAGGACTTAGGGAGAGCGACGCTGTGGTCCTGCTTATTAATCAAGACAATATTAGTCGACCGAATCTCTTCTTCGAAATTGGAGCCGCCTTGGGTATGAATAAGGCAATCATCCCCGTCGTGCCAGAGGACTTCGAGTCTCACAAGTTGCCCCTACCGCTCCAGAGAATAAAGTATCTGGTACGAACCTCACCAGAACAGACCGCCAGAGAACTAGTGACAGCAGTCGAGTCGCTTTACGGAGAGGCGGCATAAGACTCTAGACAGACGAGTGGCCATTGTGAAGATCACAATCTTCCACGTCGGAACTAGTCTGCTCGCGCCACTCAGGCGGGCCGAAACTGAGATCAATGCCCGGCACAAGCTCAGTCTGCAAGTTGCAACCTATAACTGCGGTGCGCCACTGACGGCCGACGAATGGTACGCGGCGGAAAGTGATATCTCGGGCAGCGAAGTCGTCTTCGTGATTCACATAACCGAAGGTGAGAACGCTGCGCGGATCGCCGCCGCGCTCGAGCGCCAGCGTCACGGTGCAGTCATCGCGTTCAACTGCATGCCCGATCTCATGCGCTGCACGCGTATGGGTAAACTCGACTTCAGCGCTTTGATGAAGTCCAAAGCGGCGGGAGAACAAGACTCAGGAACAGCAGGTCAGAACATCGCGCGAAGGCTGGCTATGTGGATGGCCGACTTTGTGAAGAGCCGCACGCAATCACGCGGCAACGATCCAGGCAAGCCCGCGGCGCGGGCGAATAAGGATCATTACCTCGCGCTGATAGGCCGGCTTCCTGCAATCCTGAAGTTTGTCCCGAACGCAGGCAAGCTCCGAGACATCAAGAACTATCTGCTGCTCTTTGCCTGTTTTCTTCAGCCGACGCCCAAGAACATCCGATCGATGCTTCTTCGTGCGATCAAGCACTATGCGCCGGGCGACTACGGCCAGATCAAGCTTGATCCTCCCGAGGCAATGCCCACTGTGGCGATTTATCATCCCGATGCTTCGAAGCTATTTGAAACATTCGACGGTTATGAGAAGTGGTACGAGCGAAATCGGCGGCGTCCGCTCGACGCTGACCAGACTATCGGGCTGCTGTTGATGCGGCCGCAGATCATCAGCGATTCGCGGCGGCACTACGACGGATTGATTCACGCGATCGAGGAAGAAGGACTGAGCGTGATACCTGCCATTTCAACTTTTATGGACAACCGCGATGCCTGCCGGAAGTTCTTTGTTAAAGAAGCGAAGGAGGAGGTGAAGCCCTCACACGAGCTGCGAGGCAAGTCGCGCGTGAGTCAGATCGTGTCACTCACAGGGTTCAGTTTCGTTGGCGGTCCTGCAATGAATGACAGCCAGGCAGCCGCGGAGTTTCTGAATCAACTGAACGTGCCGTTTCGCTCGATGGTGTCGCTTGACGTTCAGACGATCGAGCACTGGAAGCAAAGCAAGGTTGGATTAAACGCGATTCAGACTGCGATGCAAATAGCTATTCCTGAGATTGATGGAGCGACTGAACCGTTTGTGTATGGCGGCTTGCCTTCAAACGGGAATCAACCCGAGCCGCTCGAGGACCGTTGCCGGCGAATCGCGAGACGGCTCGCTCGATGGAATCGTTTGCAGGTCGCTGCGCGCGCCGATGTGCGGCTCGCGTTTCTCGTGTTCTGTTTTCCTCCGAACAAAGGGAACATCGGGACTGCAGCCGATCTTGACGTTTTTCCGAGCCTTTGGAGAATGCTTTCGTCGCTCCGATTGGAAGGCTACACGGTTGAAGTGCCTGATAGCCCGGAGCGATTGCGCGAGATTCTGTTGGAAGGGAACTCGGCTGAATTTGGCATGCTGGCCAATGTCGCTTATCGAATGAGCGTGGATGAGTATCGACGGCTTTGTCCTTATGTCAACGACATCGAGCGCGAGTGGGGACGCGCGCCGGGCACGATCAACTCTAACGGACGCGAGATTCTGATCCTGGGCGCGCAACTTGGAAATGTATTTGTCGGAGTGCAACCGACCTTCGGATACGAAGGCGACCCAATGCGATTGCTGGCGGCTGAAAGCGCTGCGCCGCATCACGGATTCATGGCGTTGTACACTTACCTAGAGAAGATTCTTCGCGCGGACGCCGTCGTGCACGTGGGCACTCACGGTGCGATGGAATTCATGCCAGGGAAACAAGTTGGCTTATCTGAAAGCTGCTGGCCCGATCGATTGATCGGAGAGCTGCCGAACGTCTACATCTACAGTGTGAACAACCCCTCGGAAGGCACAATCGCCAAGCGCCGTTCTTACGCGGAGCTTGTTTCCTACTTGACGCCTCCAATCGAGAACGCGGGTCTCTATAAAGAATTCGTGTCGATGAAGGAGCTACTGACGGCGTATCGCCGGGCGGATGGCGAGACGGAGCGCCATCGATTGTTTGAAGCTATCGAAGAGAAAGCGCAGCAGTTGAATCTCTAGGCCCGCTGAGCCCGGCTTATTGAACCAATTGATTCCCGCAGATTCGACAGTGAGTCCTTCGCTTCGCGTTTAGATTCTTGCACTGTGCGCAACGGTAGTACATCTTACGGGTAAACAGATTTGTGAGGAAGGCGCTCAGCAGGAGAATCCCTCCGAGCACAACTATCGTCAACAGAGTATCGCTCAGGTTCTTCATCGATTCCCGGCCAGAACCCGCCCTTTTGTCGTGAGCGCATAGAAGTCGCTGCCGCGCTCTTCGAGCAACCCTTCGCGCACCAATTGCGATACGACGTCGAAGACTTTCTCGCGCGCCCCGCGATCGTTGCCGCCCGCTTCAAACAGAGTATGTAAGTCGAGAGTCTCGCTGTTCATTTGACCGAACAGATCCAGGACTCGCTGCGCCAGTTCGTCCATCAGTTTCTCCAGATGAGAAGGATGTAGGCCGTCCAGCCTGCGCCCTTATGATATCAGGCCACGCCGGAACATCCGAGTCTTGAAGGAGACTCTTTTCTCGGCGGCGTGCGATGAGTGTAGCAAATGGATTACAAGCGCGGCGGTTTGCGTCTATAATCTCGGAAAGTTTTACCGCCTGGTTTCCTGGGTCCGGGTGCTGACCGTTTCAGAACGGATCAATGGAGGCTTGGCATGCTTTTCAAAGCTATTAGCGCCGCCGTATTCGGCATCGATGCATACGTCGTTGACGTCGAGATCGACCTGACCCCGCGAGCGGGCGACAGCATGATGCCGGTGTTCACGATGGTAGGCTTGCCGGATGCGGCCGTTCGCGAAAGCCGCGAGCGCATACGCGCAGCCATCAACAACTGTGGCTTTTTCTTTCCCATCCATCGAGTGACAGTGAACCTGGCACCGGCCGATGTAAAGAAAGAAGGCTCGAGTTTCGATCTGCCAATCGCGATTGGGATACTCGGCGCAAACGGCGATCTCAACCGCGAAGAGCTGAGCGACACGCTTATCGTCGGCGAGTTGTCGCTGGACGGCCGTGTTCGTCCGATCAAAGGCGCGCTGCCGGTTGGCGTTGCGGCGAGAGCCCACGGCGTGAAGCGATTAATCGTGCCGGAAGAGAATGCCCACGAAGCAGCGGTTGTAACGGGTCTCGACGTTTATCCAGTCTCAACACTCAAAGGCGTCGTTGACTTGATAAACACTGAGCAGCCGCCTCTTCCTCTGAAGATCGACACTCAAGCGCTGTTTTCCAACCTCGATCACTATTCCGACGACTTTCGTGAAGTGCGAGGTCAACCTCACGCAAAGCGCGCCATTGAAGTAGCAACTGCGGGCGGTCACAACATTCTGCTGATCGGCCCTCCAGGCTCAGGCAAGACGATGCTGGCTAAACGGATGCCGACAATTCTTCCGCCTCTCGAATTTGAAGAGGCGATCGAGTGCACGAAGATTCACAGCGTCGTCGGTCTAACCGAGAAGCACGGCTTGATCACGACGCGTCCGTTTCGCGCACCGCATCACACTATCTCTGATGCGGGCCTGATCGGCGGCGGCGCGGTTCCGCGACCGGGTGAAGTATCGCTGGCTCACAACGGCATGCTATTTCTCGATGAGCTGCCGGAGTTCGAACGCAATGTGCTCGAGGTGCTCCGACAGCCGCTCGAAGATGGCAAAGTGACGATCAGTCGTGCAGCGATGTCGCTGACGTTTCCGTCACGGTTCATGCTTGCCGCCGCGATGAACCCTTGTCCTTGCGGGTTCTTCAACGACCCGACTCGCGAGTGCAAGTGTTCGCCTATGCAAATACAGCGATACGTATCGAAGATTTCCGGCCCGTTGCTGGATCGCATAGACATTCACATCGACGTGCCTGC
>JADGNW010000366.1 GCA_017883315.1 Blastocatellia bacterium
CGGTGTCGGCATCGTCAAGCAGAGCGGGCGGATACCCACAACTTGCGAGGTAGATGATTCCCCAAAGAGCGATCACCGCGAGAAGTTCTTTCCAATTGCCCATCCAAACGTTTATAACAAAGTGCTTCCGGTTTACTCCAATTGTTTTCCGATCGACCGGCAACGCCATGGAAAGGGACGGGAATCCAAGCCGAGTAGAGGAAACGTAGTAAGTGAGTTCTAATTGCGGAACGAAAAGCACGCCGCGCCGTTGAATCGTGCATGCTTCAAGGGGATTTAACTCGGCTTCGAGATGAGGTATAATTAGCCGAGTTGAAGCAGCAATAAACAGTGAAGCAGCAATAAACAGTAAGGACTCGAGCAAACTCATGCAGTGGACCAGTCGACCCCGCCCTCGCACAAAACTTCTTCCGCTCGTCGCCATCGGTTTATCCTTGCTACTGTCTGGGCTGCTGTCGGGCGCCGCTTTCGCACAACAGGCGCGCGCGGGTGTGATCCGAGTAACTGCCTCGGACGAATCTGATAAACCCGTTGCCGGAGTTCTGGTCGAGGTAAAGCTCAAGGGTTCGGTCGTGGTTAGTGCGGCTACGAACGAGAAAGGTGAAGCCGAGTTTGCGAACCTCACGCCGGGGAGCTACGAGGTTGTCGTTTCCAAGGAGTCTCTCGAGCCGCTGACGCAGAGCGATGTCGCGCTTACGTCCGGGACTCCAATCGAAATAAAGTTCACGATGATCCCGAAGGTGCAACTAAAGGACGTCGTAAACGTTCAGGCTGGCTCGCGCGAGACAGTAGAGAAGGTGGCTTCCACCGCGACTGATTTCCAACGCAGCGAGATAAAAGACATCCCAACAAAACCCGCGACGGTGAAAGATGCTCTGCCGCTGGTGCCCGGTGTGGTGCGCACTACTGAAGGGGAGATAAAGATTTCGGGAACCGGCGAGCATCGAAGCGCGCTTGTCGTCAACTCGGCTGATGTCACCGATCCGGCCACTGGACAATTCGGCATGACCGTTCCGGTCGACAGCGTGGAAGCGATCGAAGTCTTCAAGACGCCATACCTGGCGCAGTTCGGACGCTTCACCGCGGGCGTTGTTTCGGTGGAGACGCGACGCGGCGGCGACAAATGGAATTTTGAGCTTAACGACCCTCTGCCCGATTTTCGCATTCGTAGCGGCCATCTCCGCGGCATTCGCGACGCGGCGCCTCGCGTTACGTTCAACGGGCCCTTGATACCCGGTAAGCTGTATTTTTCGGAGGGGCTAGAATACGATCTTCAAAAGCGCCCCGACCGAACATTGCCCTTCCCCTTCAACGAAACAAAGAAGGAGTCGGTCAATTCTTTCAGCCAGTTTGATTACATCCTGTCGCCGACAAACACCCTGACGGGCACATTCCACTTTGCGCCACTCAAGATGGATTTCGTCAATCTGAATTTCTTCGCGCCGCAGCCGGTGACGCCCTCGTTCGGCGATCACGATTACACTGGGACAGTAATTGACCGCCTGGTTCTTGGCGCAAGCTTGCTCGAGAGCACGATCGCGATCAAGCGTTTTCACGGGCGAATTTGGGGGCAAGGCTCGGCTGATATGGTGCTCACGCCGACAGGCGACACTGGCAATTACTTCAGCCAGCAAGACCGCCGGGCGTCCCGAACGGAATGGCTGGAAAATTACTCGCTCGCGCCTATCAATAAATACGGCGAACACAATCTGAAAGTCGGCACGACCCTTGCCCATACAAACAGCCGTGGCGAGTTTCTAGCAAGACCCGTCGATATCGAGGACACATCAGGCCAGCTCGTCAAGCGTATAGAATTTATCGGGGGCCAGCCCTATCATGTTTCTGACCTGGAACTGGCGCTCTACGGGCAGGACCACTGGATCATCAACTCCAGGCTCGCCCTCGACATAGGCTCTCGAATCGAGAGACAGGGAATTACCGACACCTTCCGCCTGGCCCCGCGCGCCGGCCTGGCTTGGACTCCGTTCGGCGGCCAATCGACGGTGATTCGAGGCGGCTTTGGCATCTTTTATGATCGCGTCCCCCTGAACATCTTTGCATTTAATCACTATCCTGAGCAGGTGATTACCACTTTTGGGCCGAACGGCACCATCATCGATGGCCCACGTGTTTTCGCCAATATCACCGATCAAGCTGAAGGCGATAGATTCCCATTTATTGTGGCCGGCAAAAAAACCGGCAACTTTGCGCCGTACAGCGCGACATGGAATGTGGAAGTTGAGCATTTGATCTCGAACAGAATTAAGATTCGAGCAAATTACCTTCAGAACAACTCGTCGGGGGTAGTCATCGTAACGCCCAAGGTGGTCCAGGGACAGGATGCGCTTGTGCTTGGCGGTGGCGGGAAGTCACGTTATCGCCAATTGGAACTGACAACTCGATTGACGTTGAAGGACGGACAGAATCTCTTCTTCTCATACGTGCGCAGCCGCACACAGGGTGATCTCAACGAGTTCAACAATTACCTTGGAAACTTCCCTTTCCCCGTCGTGCGCCTTAACCAGATCACTAACTTGTCGGCGGATTTGCCCAATCGTTTCCTCGCCTGGGGGCTCATCCGCTTGCCCTGGGAGATCCGTATCGCGCCGCTCATCGAGTATCGCAATGGTTTTCCCTACGCAGTCACCGATGTCGCGCAAAACTATGTGGGGACGGCAAACACCACGCGCTACCCGAACTTCTATTCGCTCGATGCGCGCTTCTCCAAGGACATCAAACTCTCCGACAAGTACACCTTGCGTTTCTCGCTGAGAGGCCTCAATCTGACCAATCACTTCAACCCGCTGAATATCCACTCAAATATAGATGACCCACAGTTCGGCGTGTTTTTCGGAAATTACAAGCGAAGGTTCCTGCCGGATTTCGACGTGATCTTTTGATCCTAACCGACCTGACGGACTGATAGAGAACCATTCTCCGTTGAACCGGTCATCAAATCTGGAGCGCGTGATACTGCTCTCTGGCTCCGACAAGCAGTAGCGCACTGCGTGAGCATGTAGCTTTGCTTGCAAAGGTGATCGGCCATCAATCCGTCTATGTTGCGATCGATTGCAGAAAATTTGGTCTGAGGCAATTCCTGTAATTGACAGACACTGCCAAATGACGAATACTGGCCAGCGCCTCTTGGTTGGGAGCACGATACAAGATCCTTAAGAACCGTCATTCCGCGCGCGGCGGCAACTCTCTTTGGTCCCGATGGCAAGCGCGTAAGGAGAACGCGCTCAGGCGACACAGGAGGCTCCCGTTTCCAAGTATTTTTGTACGGAGGTGTCGAAATGTGTGGCATCAGTGGATATACCCACAAAGATCGTTTTGTGGATGAAAACGTGATAAGGAGGGCAACGGACTGTCTTTCGCACCGGGGCCCGGACCAACAGGGCGTGTTTGAATCAGAAGATGTCTCCCTTGGTGCGGTGCGCCTCAAGGTAATTGATCTCACTGGAGGGGACCAACCCTTTGTCAGCGAGGATGGCGATACAATAGTCGTCTTCAACGGCGAGGTTTATAACCACCATTCGCTACGCCGTGAGCTTGAGCAACGGGGGCATCGCTTCCGCTCCGGATGCGATACGGAAGTCGTGCTGCGTGCCTTCCTGGAATGGGATACTCAGTGTTTCCGGCACCTGAGAGGCATGTTCGCCATCGCTCTACTAGCGAAATCCGACAAAAGGCTTGTTCTTGCTAGAGACCGAATGGGCATCAAGCCCCTCTATTTCTGCCAGCGCGGGTCAAACCTGTATTTCGGCTCTGAGTTGAAAGCGATCCTCGAGCATGAAGAGATTAGCCCCGTACTTGATTTGATCGCTCTCCAGGAATACCTGTCGTTCAATTATGTTCCGAGTGAGCGCACCCTAGTTGAGGGCATCCAGAAATTGGCCCCGGGTCATTTGCTCGAATGGCGCAACGGAGAAATGCGCACGGAAGCCTGGTGGCGACTGGAGTCCACGGTGCGCAACAAGATGGACCTGAACAGCGCGAAGGAAGAGTTGGATTCTCTAATGAAGGAGGCCGTTCGCGAACAACTTGTTTCCGACGTACCCCTTGGAGTCTGGGCGAGTGGCGGACTCGATTCTTCGGCTATTCTTCATTATGCCGCCGAGGCAAGCTCTGGCCGTTTGAAGACTTTTTCGATTTCGTTTGACAGCCGGTCTTGCGATGAAAGCACCTACTGCCGCGAAGTAGCAGCCATATATGGAACCGAGCACCATGAGTTCAAGCTTACTCCCGATGTTGACTGGCGAGATGCTATCGACGACTTCGCATGGCATTCAGATGATCCTTGCGCGGACGCAGGGGCCGTCCCGGTCTGGTTTCTCTCCCGCATGAGCCGCAGGCATGTGACAGTTGCGCTTTCCGGTGACGGCGCCGATGAGTTGTTCGGAGGTTACATTACATATCAGGCGGATAATTGGGCTCGTTACTTGCGCCGTATTCCTATTCCATTCAGACGGCTGGGCCTCCTGGCACTGAAGCGGGGTTGGCCCGTATCGGATAAGAAAATCAGCACGGAGTACAAGCTGAAACGCTGGATTGAGGGGTCTTTCTTGCCTTCCAATGAGGCTCATTTTTTCTGGAACGGCACGTTTTCGAGGGAACAGAAGAAGCTGCTGTTGCCGGGTCATAACGGATTCTCTTTTGACGACCTGCTCCCTGCCATCCCGGACACCGGCGGCAAAGATTTGAACCGTTACCTGCTGCTCGATCAGAAGTACTATCTCCAGTCTGATATTTTGCACAAGTTGGACCGGATGAGCATGGCGCATGCCCTTGAGGTTCGTCCGCCATATCTTGACCATCGCATAGTAGAATTTGCTGCGTCGCTGCCGCAGGAGTACAAAGTGCGCGGCTTCACTCTGAAATACATCTTGAAGGAATTGATGCATGGCAAACTTCCGGAGCGGATAATTCGACGCAAAAAAATGGGGCTCGATATACCAACTCACCAGTGGTTCCGTGGACCTCTGCGTCCACTCCTTCAAGAAACTCTGTCGCCCGACGCCTTGGAATCAATCGGGATATTTGATTCATCTTTTGTTCAACGTTTGATCCGTGATCATTTGGATAGACGTGTCAATGCCGGGTACCACTTATGGGGTCTGTTAAATCTAGTGATTTGGATGAAGAGGTGGAAGGTGCAGGTGCCCGAGAGCCCGGCCATTTCACGCTCAATGGCCTTCGCCATCAATTGATTGTCATCAGCTTTGCGGTTGTAATTTTCTTCGGCTGCATTTTCAGCCCGCCCTCGCTGATGGACGATGTGGATTCTGTTCAGGCGCAGATTGCGCGAAATATGCTGCAATCGGGAGACTGGGTCACTGCCCGGCTCGACGGCGTGCCATATCTCGAAAAAGCGCCGCTCAAGTATTGGATGGTCGCGGTCTCTTATACGCTATTCGGGGTCCACGACTGGTCGGCGCGAATACCATTGGCTTTGTTCTCGGTCCTGCTCTGCTGGCTGGTCGGACGGTTCGGGGAATGGGCTTTCGGCAAAAAGGCCGGGATGTACGCCGGACTGTGCCTCGCAACGTGTGTCGGCCTCTTCCTGTTCACACGCATTCTGATTCCGGACGCCATATTGACTTTGGCGATCACCGTCTCGATGTACTCTCTACTGCGCCTTCTCGATGACGACCGCTCGATTGTTTGGCCGACGACATTCTGGACCAGTATGGCGGTCGGCGTCTTGTTGAAGGGCTTGATCGGCGTTGTCTTTCCTGTCGCTATCACGATCACTTACCTGATAGCAACGCGGCAATTTTTCCGGCGCAAGACCTGGATGAGTTTTCGGCCGCTCCTCGGCATGCTTTTGTTTCTGGCGATTGCTGCCCCCTGGCATGTCCTGGCCACTATACGCAATCCCCCGCTGTTTGATTTCACCATGCACAGCGAGTCGGGATCATACAGGGGATTCTTCTGGTTTTACTTTTTCAACGAGCATGTCCTGCGTTTTTTGAACAGGCGTTACCCACGCGATTACGACACTGTGCCGCTTTACTTGTTCTGGCTGTTTCATTTGCTCTGGCTATTTCCCTGGAGCGTATACATTCCGGCCGCCTTTAAGCTGGATTATAGATCGGCAACTCTCGGTTCCCGAGCGCGGCTGCTCGCGGTGTGCTGGATCGGAGTCGTGTTGATATTCTTTTCGCTGTCTACAACTCAAGAATATTATTCGCTCCCCTGTTACCCAGCGCTGGCCCTGTTGATCGGTTCCGCGCTGGCATCGAATCATAAAATGCTTCGAATAGGCACGCGAACGGCCGCTGCAATTACGAGTGTAGGCATGATCATAATTGTTTCGATCCTCTATCTCGTCAGAAACGTCCCTACCCCCGGTGATATCGCCTCCGTGCTGACCCAGCACCCGGAAGTCTATACGCTGTCGCTTGGGCACATGACCGACCTCACTCTAAACTCGTTTGCCTACCTGCGATGGCCTCTGGCGGTCGCCGCCGTGGCTTTTGCGGTGGGGACTTTTGGAACTTGGCGATGGACGGGACAGAGGGCGATATTCAGCCTCGCCATAATGATGGTTTTGTTTTTTCATGCCGCGCGACTGGCGCTCGTTGTCTTCGACCCGTACCTTTCTTCCCGCCCGTTGGCCAAGTCGTTGCTCGAATCGCGAGAGGGACAACTCATCGTGGATGATCCCTATTATGAGTTCTCTTCTATTTTCTTCTATACGAACAAGACAGGTCTGCTGCTAAACGGGCGTACCATGAATCTGGAATACGGTTCGTTTGCCCCGGGCGCCCCGAACGTTTTCATCGAGGATTCCGATCTGGTCCGGCTATGGGGCGAGCCGCAGACATGTTATCTGGTGGCCGAAGGGCCAAAGCTAGCAAGGATCGAGCGGATTGTTGGCGCGTCGGCGTTACACTTGCTGAAGGAGAGTGGAGGTAAGTATCTGTTCAGCAACCATTGAGGCGAGAGCAGCATTGACGTCGGCTTTGGGAAACTGATCTAACTGATCCAGGAATAGAAATAATAAGCGTGGAGGCTTAGGTTTAGTTGATGTTCGTCCTTTCCCTGATTTTTCTATGCTTGCTTATCGGGTCACTAGTTTACTGCGTATTGATAGTTGTAGCCGCACGTCAATACCTTGCAGTAAGGCTGTTGCCTTCTCATTCATTGCCGCCGATAACCATCATGAAGCCGCTTTCGGGACTCGATGAAGGACTGTATGAGAACCTACGTAGCTTCTTCGAACAAGACTATCCGCTTTTTGAAGTTCTCTTCGCTGTTCGGCACATGGAGGATCCGGCCGTCCAGGTTGCGCGCAAAGTCATGGACGAATTTCAGGATGTTCCTGCCAGGCTGATCGCTGTCGGAGAATCGCCTTCTCCGAATGCCAAGGTATTCAGTCTTCGTCGCATGCTTGAGTTGGCAAGACATGAAATTATCGTGATGGCAGATAGCGACACCCGTGTTGATGATGGGTTCCTTAAAGTAGTAGCAGCGGAAATGAAGGATGATGTCGGATTGATTACCTGTCCCTATCGAGCGGTGGCCGGCAACAGCTCCTGGTCACGCCTTGAAGCGATTGGCCTCAATACTGAATTCCTCGGAGGTGTATTAGTTGCCCGCTTGTTGATGGGCATGGATTTTGCGCTTGGTCCCGCTATCGCCGCGCGTAAAAGCGTCCTCGATCAAATCGGCGGCCTGGCGCGGCTGGAAAATTACCTGGCTGAGGATTTCGTGATGGGAAATCTAGTCGCTGCGTCAGGGCATCGTGTAATACTTTCCTCATACAGAATCGAGCATCGAATAGGCGGTCAAAGGTTCAAGCTAAACCTGGAACACCGTCTCCGCTGGGCGCGCAGCACTCGCCGTTCTCGTCGGATAGGCTATCTGGGCCTGCTCTTCACTAACCCGTTGGCACTATCGCTTCTGCTCTGCGCAGTCCACCCACAATGGTATCCGCTTGCTATTGTCGCTTTACTCTTCCGTGCGGCAGCGGCTTGGGCAGTTGCCGTTGAGGTTCTACACGACCCGCTAACAAGCGGGAACTGGTGGCTCGTCCCCGTGCAAGATCTCATGAGTTTCGGCGTATGGGTCGGCGGCTTCTTTGGCCGATCGATAAGTTGGCGTGGGCGACGTTACAACATACAGAAGGACGGGACCTATGCCGATATTGAAGGTGAAGCGCTAGCCCGCTAATGAAGTGCGGCGACAAGCGACAGTCAAGGCTTGATTTCGACGTGATCTCTTAGCGATAGTTTTTCGCAGCCGGCATCAACACGATGACGTACACGCGAAGGATGTCGTGCGAAAATTGAACCACTGACTTGCAGAATAGGAAAGGCGAACTCGATTATGAAGCTACTTTTGATCGTTCTCATAGTCTTGTTGTTGTTCACGGGTGCTGTCGCGCAACACGAGCATCATCCTTCCAGCGATGCGAAGCCGGCGGCGTTGATCCTGGGCCTGGGTGACGTACATCACCCGGTTTCTACCAGTAGTCGAGAAGCGCAGCAGTTTTTCAATCAAGGCCTCGCGCTTGCGTATGGCTTCAACCACGACGAAGCCATTCGCTCGTTCAAGCGCGCCGCTGAACTCGATCCTAAACTGGCGATGGCGTATTGGGGAGTTGCGCTTGCGCTCGGGCCAAACATCAACGCGCCTGTAGACGCCGAACACGAGCAAGCCGCTTACGAAGCGCTACAAAAGGCGCGGTCGCTGGAGCCAGGCGCTTCAGAGTCTGAGCGCGCCTACATCGAAGCTCTCACGAAGAGATACTCAAATGATCCGAAGGCCGACTTGAAGAAGCTCGACATAGACTACAAAAACGCGATGGCTGATGTAGCTCGCAGGTTCCCCGATGATCTGGACGCCGCGACGCTCTATGCTGAGAGCCTCATGGATCTACGGCCATGGCAATTTTGGGCGAGCGATGGAAAGCCGGCAGAAGGCACTGAGGAGATGGTTGCAGTCCTCGAGTCGGTGCTGCGACGCGATCCCGACCACTTGGGAGCGAATCATTATTACATTCACGCGGTCGAAGCATCGCCTCACCCGGAGTGGGCGCTCCCCAGCGCGCAACGGCTCAAGGTGCTGGCGCCCGCTGCGGGCCACCTCGTTCATATGCCTGCGCACATAGACATCCGATCAGGCAACTACGAAGCCGCTGCGCGTAGCAATGCTTACGCGGCAGACGCCGACCGTCAGTATTTCAAGACGACCGGCGAGCAGGGCATGTACCCAATGATGTACTACAGCCACAACCTGCATTTTCTTGCGGTGGCTAACAGCATGCAGGGACGTTATCAGGATGCAAAACGAGCGGCCGATCAACTCGACGCCCACCTCGGCGGTTATCTCCGAGAGGGCGGCCCGATGATCGAAGCTGTCTTGCCGATGCTGGATGCTTTCATGCCGACGCCGACGCTGATGATGGTTCGGTTTCGCCGATGGGAGGACATCCTGAAAGCGCCTGAGCCCGACAAGAAGCTGGTGTTCACAACTACGCTGTGGCACTTCGCGCGCGGTATGGCTTACGCTTCAACGGGGAAGATCGACAGCGCGGAGAGCGAGGGAAAACTGGTGGCGTCGGCGGTAAAATCCTTCCCTGCGGACAAAACATTCGGCTTCAACAGCGCAAGCAGCGTCTTTGGCATCCCCGAAAACCTATTGAGCGCGAAGATCGCGATGGCGAAAAATGACAGACGCTCCGCCGTTGCATTCTTGAAGAAAGCGGTTGCGATTCAAGATTCGCTGAACTACGACGAGCCGGAGGACTGGTATGCTCCAGTCAGAGAATCACTCGGCGGCGCTTTGATATTGAATGGCGAGTATGCCGAAGCCGAGAAAGTGTTTCGCGAGGAGCTGGAGAAACACCTTCGCAACGGCCGCGCGTTGTTTGGCTTGCGGGAAAGCCTGAAAGCTCAAGGCAAGAAGCTCGCCGCTGAGTTTGTTGGACGCACATTCGAAGTTGCGTGGAAAAACGCCGACACTACTCTGAGAATTGAAGACCTGTGATGCAAGTACAAACGGCGACTCGCGAGAAATCAACTCGGTCCTTTTTTCCTAATGTATGGATTGCTTCGGGGAGAATTCGGTGCGGCAAAAAAATTGGAGGTCGCCACTGTGCCCGAGCGGCGACCTCTCCCCAAGTTCAGAACAGAATGGTAGAGATTCTAAGGATGTGCGCTTGTAGAATAAGCAATCTCGATACCGCGAGATGTGCTTTCACTCAAGTCTCACTCGAGCAAGCCCTTAGTTGAAAACACTCTGGAGAAATGAGTCTGTGTCTTCCGAGATTCTGGAAGTATCTACGAAAAATTGGAAATCGAATTCGGTGTTTTGTTGCTTGGAGGGAAGTTTAGTCGGCTCAACCACCGATGCCGGGGAATGCGCGGGCCGGAGTCTCTCCGGCAACCAGCCGCTGCTCCAATTCCAACCCCGCAGCTAGCCCCGTAGTTAGCCCCACAGTTAGCATGCTCAAAAGCGACGGGCCGCCATGTCTGACAGGCACTTGAAGCTCGCGTTCCAAATCTTCAAGAGTCAGGTCGTCCAGAAAAACATGACCGGATTTCAAGCAAGCTTGCTCTGGTACGATGAGGAACTCCCCCTCGATCTCTCGGCGAGCCTTTAGCACATCGCCACCTGACAACAGGCCAGCCACGGTTACCTCTTCGCCAAAGAAGTGGTTTCGCAAACCGACGACCTTGAGCTTCGTTTTGAATCTCTCGTTCACATCGCTCACGTAGCGCGACAGGATCGGGTAAAACAATTCTCCGGTCGCCACCGTTCCACGCAACGAGTTTGGTCTAATCTTCAGATCGGAACTTGCGCGGTTCAGCGTCTTAGTTGCGTCGGTGACAAAGCGGCGCACCATTCCTACGCCGTCCTCGATCTGGGGATAGTCGCCATAGTGTGAACGTCCCGGCAGTGGCACGCCCGCGCGCAGATAAAACTCATCGGCCAGGAACACAAACGTGGTTCCGAAGCGCTGGCGAAATTCTCGCTGCCACAAACGAACCTCTTTGATCAGCTTTCGAGAGAACGCATCGCTTACCGCTGTAAGCCTGTCGTAGTAGTTGTGAAGCTTCGTGAAAACCACGGGGACGATCGCGACCGAACGAAGTTGCGGATGAAGCTCTGCAAGATCGTATACCGTTTGTCGAAGCACGCGTCCATCGTTGATTTCAGGACAGAGCACTATCTGAGCATGCAGATCGACATCGTGTTCCGCCAGGTAGCGCATCTTTGCGAGCACGTCGTCGGGGCGCTTCCGGCCGAGAAGATAACGCCGCACTTCGGTATCAGTAGCGTGCACCGAAACATATTGAGGCGAGAGCCGCTGCTCAATGATCCGATCCATTTCGAGCTTCGAGATCGAAGACATCGTGGTGTAATTGCCGTGCAGGAATGACAGCCTGGTGTCTTCGTCCTTGAAGAACAACGACTCGCGCGAACCCTTGGGGTTCTGGTTACAGAAACAAAAAATGCAATCGTTGGCGCACTGGCGTGGCGAGAAGTATTCAAAGTCGAGCCCCCAGACTTCACCCTCGCCCACTTCAACATCAAGCTCGATCAGCTCGCCTGATTTCTTGACAATGTCCAGTCGCACTCGATCTTCGCTGCCGGTGTAAAACTGAAAGTCGATAAAGTCGCCAAGTACGCGGCCGTTGACCTTCATTATCCGGTCGCCGGCTTCGATTCCGGTTTCGTCACCAAGCCCGAACGGATCAACGGCCGTCACGATCACGCCCTTTTCCTTCGTTGGCGTGTTGATAGGGTAGATAGTCTCGAATAACTCCGTGTACATAAGTTTGAAAGTATAACAGAAGCGATTGAGGCCGTGGAACGCACCGTTCCCGCGGGTAATGATGGTTCAGTTCGTCTTGCCCGGGAGAAGGAACCGCTGATTCACGCTGCCTTCGGTGCGCCGATCAGCGCCGATCAGCGAAACAACGTCAGCGCAACTCAGCGGTTCCTTCTCCCGTGGTCAAGGCCGCTCAAGGCAGATTGAACCATTGCCTTCGCGCGGCATTGGCGGGTAACATCCGACACACTCGGTGCCGGTTTTCGATCTCGCCCCGAGTGATGTAGTCTCTTTTTGGACGAACAATTCGAGGGAGAACCTGCTGTGGCGAAGACTATTGGAATTCTGACAGGGGGCGGCGACGTTCCAGGGTTGAACCCTTGCATCAAACAAGTCGTGTATCGCGCGATCGACGCGGGCTACGACGTTATTGGCATTAGACGTGGATGGGGCGGCTTACTTCACTTCAACCCCAGCGAACCGGAAAGCTTCAGCAAGCATTTCATGCCGCTCGACAAACAGGCGGTTCGCACGATAGATCGCACCGGAGGGACGGTACTTCACACCAGCCGCACTAACCCTTCAAAAGTGAAGCCCAACGACACGCCCGACTTCTTGCGAGAGGCGATGGATTCCGAAGGCGAGCATCAGGCGAAAGACTTCACACCTCACGTGCTGAAGAATCTCGAGGATCTCGGCATCGAAATACTCGTGCCCATCGGCGGTGACGACACGCTCAGCTACGGCGAGCGCTTGCATCGCGAAGGCGTTGAAGTCGTCGCTATACCGAAGACGATGGACAACGACGTGTTCGGCACGGACTACTGCATCGGGTTCAGCACCGCGGTCACCCGCAGCGTGCAGTTCATTCATCAGCTTCGCACAAGTTGCGGCTCACACGAGCGCATTGCAGTCATCGAGTTGTTCGGGCGCAACAGCGGCGAGACGAGCTTGATCAGTTCTTACCTGGCGGGCGTGGATCGCGCGCTGATTTCGGAAGTACCGTTCGATCCCGAACGTCTGGCGAAGCTCGTCATGCAAGACAAGCGAAGCAATCCGAGCAACTATGCGATGGTGACCATTAGCGAGGGTGCGCATATGATCGGAGGCAGTATCGTTGAAACTGGCGAAGCTGATGCCTTTGGTCACCGCAAGCTTGGCGGGATCGGGTTGATCGTCGGCGAAGAGCTCAAGAGGCGCACAGGTGAAGACATCGTTTATCAGCAGCTCGCTTACTTGATGCGTTCGGGCGCGCCCGACGCGATCGATTTAATGGTCTCGGTAAACTACGCGAATATGGCTATGGATCTGATCGTCGACGGCGCGAGCGGCCGTATGTGCGCGCTGCGAGATGGAAATTACACACATGTTCCAATCAGCCTGATTACAAGCGCGGTGAAGCAAGTCGACGTAGACGAGTTGTACGACTCCGAGCGTTATCTCCCGAAGATCCGCCGCGTGATCGGCAAACCGATGTTTCTGTATTGAAAGTAGCAGCTCTGCGTTGCGCACTTGACATAAGCGTAAACCAAGCCAAGAATGTCCCGGACGCGTTCGAGTGATCCCTCCGAACTCTTCGATCGAACCGACGGCGTTAAATGGCGAACGCAATAGTTGATTCGACGATGCTTTTCGGCTTGTCCCACAACCAGTCTGCTCGCATCCGCGATGGAGGAAATTAATGAGGCACCTATTCAATAAGGTATTCCGGTCATTTGTGTCCCTGCTGTTCGTTACGGCACTTGGCTTAACCGCAAACGCCCAATTCAAAGCCGGCATTCAAGGCACGGTTACGGATACGTCCGGCGCCGTAGTTTCCGGGGCGACGGTTATCGTCACCGATACCGAGACCAACAAAACGCAGACTGTCGTTACGGGCGATGATGGTTTCTACCGCGCGACTGGACTCGCGCCCGGGAAATATACGGTCACCGCCGAGCTCTCCGGCTTCAAGAAGAGAGTCGTCGAAAACGTCAACGTCAGCGCGGAAGAGCCGAGGGGCCTCAACCTCACGCTTGAAACCGGACCGGTTGCCGAGTCTGTAACGGTAACCGCGGGCGCCCAAGTCGCTCCGTTGCAAAGTGAGAACGCCGATGTCAATCGAGCGATCACCAGCCAGGAGATACAGCGAATACCGCAGGTCGGGCGCGATCCTTACGAGTTGATTCGGCTGGCGCCGGGAGTGTTTGGCGATGGCGCGCGCGGCGGAAACGGAGGTTCAGTTGGACTGCCGAACACGACGGGGCCAGGCGGATCGAATAATTCGATCTTCCAAACTGAGAACCAGGTGGCGATTACTGCCAACGGCCAGCGCCTCTCGGCCAACAACTTTCAGGTTGACGGCGTGAGCGTCAACAGCCAGACATGGGGAGGCGCCGCAGTCATCACCCCCAATCAGGAATCGGTCAAGGAGATTCAGGTGATGTCCAGCACCTACTCCGCTGAAGACGGGCGCAACTCCGGAGCGCAGATCAAGGTTGTTACGCAAAACGGCACGAACTTGCTGCACGGCAGCGCCTTCTTCAAGTACAACGATCCGGATTTCAATGCGTTTAATCCTTACAACGGCCCCGACAATGCGCCGCGTGTTAGAGTCAACCAGTTGTTCCGCCAATTCGGTGGGAGCGTCGGCGGGCCCATCATCAAGAACAAGCTGTTCTTCTTTTTCACCTACGAAGGACTCCGAAATAGTTCGACGGATTTCTTCCAGACCTTTGTCGAGACGCCGCAGTTTCGCCAGCTAGTTATCAATCGAAGTCCCAATAGCGTCACGGCAAGAGCTTTCAAGACGGCCGGGATGGAACCGCGAATTGTAAGTATTATTCCGCGAGATTGCTCCGCCGTGCCGGGCAAGCCCTGCCAGGTTGTAGCGGGCGGGCTCGATCTGGGCTCGCCGACCGGCAGCGTCGGCCAGTACGTTCCCCTGAATATGCCGCAAGGCGGCGGCTTCGACGGCATACCCGACATCCTGTTCGCGGAGTTTGCCTTGCCGAGCCAAGTTCACGGGGACCAATATAACTTTCGCTTCGATTACAATCTTGGGGCGAGCGATTCGTTTGCCTTTAGCACCTACATCACACA
>JADGNW010000367.1 GCA_017883315.1 Blastocatellia bacterium
CGGACACGCGGCGATCTTCACCGGTTCGATCCCGGCTCAAAACGGAATCGTCGGCAACGCGTTCTTCGATCGCGATATCGGCAAAGTCCGAGCGATGGTGACCGACGACGCGGCTCACCTGGTAACCACCGCGGGCGCATCGCAAAAAAACGGGGCGGCCAGTCCTCGTGATCTGATAGGCACGACGATCGGCGACCAGATGCGGCTGTCCACTAATTTTCAATCCAAGGTCGTAGCCGCGTCGCTCAAGGACCGATCTGCGGTTCTTCCCGGAGGTCAGCGGCCCAACGGCGCGTACTGGTACAACGAGGCGACCGGCGAGTTCGTGTCGAGTGACTACTATTTCAAAGAGCTTCCCGCCTGGGTCAAGAAATTCGATACCACCAACAAGCCGGACAAATACTTCGGAATGAAGTGGGAGCGTGTGCTGCCTGCCGGCGCATACGACCGCGCGCAACGCGAGAACCTTCCACAGCAGCGCTCTGCGTTGGGCTCTCATTTTCCGTATGTAGTAACAGGCGGAGAAGAAAAACCGGGTCCGAAATTTTACACCGCCTTCGAGTACAGCCCGTTGGCGTCGGAATACCTCGAGGAGTTTGGCAAAGCGGCGCTCGATGCGGAAGCGCTCGGAGCGGACGAGTTTCCCGATTTGCTCTCGATAAGCTTTTCGTCGCCCGATCTCACCGGGCACGCTTACGGACCGGACAGCCAGGAGGTCGAAGATACCTACATACGATTGGATCGGGTGATTGCTGATCTGCTCAGCTTCATCGACAAGAGAGTTGGGCTCGCCAATACAATCATTGCGGTAACCGGCGATCACGGGGTAATGCCTGTGCCGGAGTATCTGAAGTCAAAAGGATACGACGCCGGCCGGCTGTCCAGCCGCGAGGTGATCGATGCCGCGAACAAGGCTCTGGGAGCCCGTTTCGGGGAGGGCAAGTGGGTGAACAGCTTCGTCAACGATCAGCTTTATCTGGATCAAAAGCTCATCGCGGACAAGAAGGTGAACGCTGCCGAAGCGGAACGCGTCGCCGGTGAAGCGGCCCTCTCAGTCTCAGGCGTAGTGAACTACTTCACTCGGGCGCAGATTATGGAGGGGAGGATGCCGGCCGGACCGATTGCTCGCCGGGTGACGAACGGCTTCTATCCCAAACGGTCGGGTGATGTGTGGGTCATCACAAAGCCGCTTTACTTCTTTTCTGAGGGCGAAATTCCTACAACGCATGGCTCGGCTTACAACTACGACACGCACGTGCCGATCATTTTGGTTGGCGCGGGTGTGCTGCCCGGGCGCTACAACGCTGCTTGCTCGCCGTCGGATATCGCGCCGACGCTTGCAGCGTTGCTCGCGGTTGAGCCGCCGGCCAACACGACCGGCCGCGTGCTGGTCGAAGCTCTTGGAGAGCCAGTTCACGGGCGCGCTGAAGCGAAGTGAAAGTGTCAAGACAAAGCACTCAACCTGGAAACGACAACGAAAGTGTAGACGCGTCCCTCCGTGGGCGCCTCTCTTCGGTTGGCAAACTCCTCTCAACGGCGAGGGGCGCCCACGGTGGGACGCCCCCACAAGTTCTAATGGCCATAATTCTTGCGCTTGCGGCTGGCATTGCCGCCGACGCTTATCAACGTCCACAACAGAGAAGGCCGGAATCCAAAAAACCGCCCGCGGAAGAGCAAGCCCTCTCGCCTCGTGAAGCGCTCGATCGCGCCCGCAATGCGGCGACGCAGCAGGAACGAATTGATCTACTCGAGAAATTCATTTCCGCAAAAGCCGGTTCGGACCTTGAGCGCGAAGGCCGCGAGCTGTTGATGCGTGAGTATGCGCTCAAGGGCGAGCAAGCGCTTCGAGAGGGGAATCCTCAACTGGCGATGCAGATCTTCAAATCCGCGCTTCGCGCGGCGCCCGCGCCGATCACCGACACGGTTTTTGGTCAATACGTTTTTCCGTTGCCGATGGCGATGAACGCGTTCGGTTACCGGGCCGAATCGGCCGAGTTGATGAAATCATTCGAATCTCGATTCGAGACTCAACCGAATCGGCTGGTCGAGATTGGGTTTTTCTACGTTCAGATCGAAGCGCCGTTCGAAGCCGTACGCGTACTTGAGAAAGCAGTCGCGTTGGCTCCCGAGGATCATCGCGCGCACAACAGTCTGGGGACGGCTTATTTGATCAGCTTGCGATTGGACGACGCGACTGCGGAGTTCGCGCGCGCGATCGAGTTGGATGCGAAGGATGAATTCGGGAATCTGAATCTCGGTAATCTTTCTCGCGCGATGGGCGATTACGAACGCGCGTCCTCTTATTATCGAAAGCAAATTGCGATCAAGCCCGACGACGCCGAAGCGTTCGGAGGATTGGCCATTGCGCTTCTCGCGCTCGGACGCGATGAAGATGCTGCTACTCAGATCAAACGCGCCGAGGAGCTGGCGCCCGGTGACTATCGTTTTCTCACGCAACTATGTTTCTTTTACGTGACTCGCAAGAAAGCGACGCTCGCGCGGCCGCTGATCGAGCAAGCCGCGCGCATAGAGCCCCGCTACGCCTGGGCGTTCATCGGCAAGGCTGAGACTGACGCGCTCGAGGGAAAGTTCGGAGATGCGCTTGCCACGCTAATCGGCGCGCAAACACAAGCAGGATTCACGACGTTGACCTTCGAGTTGGCGAAGGCATTGATGTCGCTGGACGGCTACGACCAGGCAACGGAAGTTATGGGCAAAGCTATCACCGTTAACGACGATGGAGAGTTCGAAGCGCTTCTCGGCGGCGCTGTGAGAGCGAGATCACCGAAGCTTGATCTGTTACTTGAACGCGAGCGACAGGCGGCGCTGTTCTTGAGCTACGATTGGACGACATCGTTTCAATACAGGCTCGCTGAAGCCATAGCAAAGATCGCTCACTATTCAAAGGTGGCGCTCGCGGCGCGCAAGCCCGCTCAACAAGGAGCGGGCGCCAGGCGCGGCCGGGCTGCGCAAACGAAACCGGCGGACGTGGGACAAGGCGACGAAGCAGGCGCAACTCGGCCTCGACGCGTTGGGGGCGCGCCGTCACCGTCGGCGGAGCTTTCAGCGGGGCGCGATGCGGGCTTGCCGGGGGTTCCGGAGCTTCTTCGCGCGCTGACTACGTTCACGACACTGGATGATGGACGCCAGGCGTTTCGAATGGTGTGGGCTTCGCGAAAGCTGACCGAGAATGACCTGGCGTTGGATGCGGCGGAGCAACTCGCTCGGAATGCGGTTGCGCTTGCCGAGACGGCTACAGAGCCCTCGGGCTCCATGAGAGACGCTCCGATGCTCGACCGCGCAGGCCGCCGCGCGATGTTTCTCGGGCGCGCCTACGACGCGCTCGGCTGGGCGCAATTCAAGAAAGGCAACACTCGCGGCGCGCTCGACAGCTTGATCAAGTCGGTTGAGTTGTATCCGACCAGCCTCGATCGCAAGACTGCGATATGGCACCTGGCGGTAGCAACGCAGCAAATCGGTGACGAAAAGCGCGCACTCGACCTCTACATTGCCAGCTACGATCCCGACCTGCCTGCGGCGTCGGTGAGACGAGCGCAGATCGAAGCGCTCTACAAAAAGCAGCACGGCTCACTTGCCGGTCTTGATGAGAAGCTCAAGCAACAATGACGCACAATCGCGACACCGAAGCAGCGTGGCGATATCACGACTTCACCAAGCATTCTTATCAGAGCATCCGCGCTGACCAGCACTATCTCGATTGGTCGAACCAGCCATCTCCGTTCAAGATCTATCCGGGCCTGGAACCAATACCTTTGCCGCGCTCAATGGTGCAGACGCTTGCACCGGCGCTCGATGTCATTGGTTCTGCCGGTATTGAGTTCGTGGCTGAGCAGAAACCCGACCTGGCCCGGCTTGCGAGTATCTTGTATTACTCGGCGGGAGTGACCAAGCACAAGGCTTATGCCGGCGGCGAGCTTTACTTTCGAGCGGCGGCATGCGCGGGCGCGCTGTATCCGACCGAAGTCTACGTTGTATGCGGCGATCTCGAAGGACTCTCTGCGGGCGTGTATCACTTCAGCCCCGGCGATTTCGCTTTGAGGAGGCTGCGTAACGGAGACTTTCGCGCCGTGCTCGCGCGAGCGACTGCCGGTGAGCTGCGAGTAGCGAGCGCGCCGGTGACGCTGGTCTTCACCTCGATAAGCTGGCGCAGCACGTGGAAGTATCGCGACCGGGCTTATCGATATCACTTCTGGGACAACGGAATGATCGCGGCGAATGCGCTTGCGATGTCGGCTGCGCACGAGCTGCCGGCTGAGGTTGTGATGGGCTTTGTCGAGTCCGATGTGAACAAGCTGGTAGGAATTGACGGCCAACAAGAGCTTGCGTTGAGCTTGCTCGCGCTAGGTCATACAGAAGATGCATTGCCCGACGGTCCATCAATTGAAGACTTGTCCGAAATCAACTTCGAGGTGATTCCGATTTCCGTCGCGCCGGTCGACTATCCATCGATACGTGAAATTCACACCGCGTCGTCGCTGACGGGAGTTGATGATGTTCGTGATTGGCGCGAGGCGACAATTCCTTCTACCATCGTCCGGGCCACCTCATCGATCGTAGGAGAAGAGTGTCCGCTAGCGCTAAGTGCCAAACCGATCCCGTCTGACGCTATCGAAGATGTGATTCAGCGACGCGGTTCCACGCGACGATTCGCGCGCAAGCCAATGCCGTTCGCCGATCTATCGACCATAATCGATCGCGCCATGCGAGGCTTCTCCGCTGACTTCTTACAGCGCGATTCCCACGGGCTCAATGACATCTATGCAATAGTCAATCGAGTCGAAGGCTTACCGCCGGGCGCTTATTTCTATCGCAGCAACGAAGGGGCGCTTGAGCTGCTCAAGCCGGGAGACTTCAGCGAGAGGGCTGCGTACCTGACGCTTGAGCAAGACCTCGGCGGCGACGCCAGCGTTACGTTCTTTTTCATGGTGGACCTCAAGTCTGTGCTTGAAGCTTACGGCAATCGCGGATACCGCGCCGCGCAGATGGAAGCCGGAACTGTAGGCGGTAAGATGTACCTCGCTTCTTATGCACTCAAGCGCGGAGCAACCGGTTTGACGTTTTATGACGACGACGTCACCGAATTCTTTTCACCTCACGCCGCGGGCAAGAGGTGCATGCTTGTGGTGTCAGTTGGTGTTCCCGGCAAGCGGGTGATCTACTAATCTGGGACGGCTGGCACGGAGCGCGATTCTTACGGGAAACCCGACAGGAATTCGATTCGCATTCGGAGTCGTTCGGCGGCGTTTCGCGGTTTACGCTTCTTGCAGCTCTTCGATCTCAGTCTCGATCTCCTCCAACGGAATCCGTCGTTTACTTTGTGACCGCTCATCTAAGAATCTCTGAAATGCCTCGCTTGCTCGGAGTGTGTCAACTTCTTTGTCGAAATCGTCGGCTTCTGAGACAAAGAACTCTCTGCCGTCAGGGGTCAAGAGGATAACCGGTTCATCACTGGCTATTGCAATAATTGCATCTAAATCCAGCCTCTCATCCGTTAAGTCGATCGTTCTCATATCTTCACCTCTTTCCCTCTGACATAGAGGATATTGTGTTCTTTGTGCCCGACAACAACTATCGTCACAAGATGCGTCGAGTCGTCAACCTCATAGAAGATTCTAAACTTCCCGATGCGCAACTCCCAAGTGGCGATCGGATTATCGCGGAGCTGCTTGCGATTCCTTGTCTCCGGTGAGGGTTGATCCTCAAGCCGCACTCTGATCTGTGATACGACGATCTTTCGTTCTGCAACGGTGTAGTAGTTCAGGTCCGCTCTTGCTTCCTCAGTGACTTCGATATTGTATGCTGCCATCCGGTCACGCTATCGCCCCGCATCACGTGCCCGCGCGGAACACTGAGGAAGATAAATGAGAAGTTCGCTTCGCGGGCTACGGTGCATACGAAGTTGTTGGGTTGCGCCGCAGATAATTACTTCTTGGGTTTCCAAACGTATTCTCCTGCTCGGTTTATATATCCAAACTTATCTTCTATAAGCACCATAGCCAAACCGATGTTGAAGCTATATGTGTAATCAAACTGTGGGATGATAACAACCTTTCCCGTCTTATCTATGTAGCCCCATTTGTCATCAACTTCTACAGCAGCTAATCCTTCGAAGAATTGAGATGCATCCGAGTACTGAAAACCAATAATTGTCTTTCCATCTCGATCAATGTAGCCCCACTTGCCTTGTGAGTTTTTCACAGCAGCCAAACCTTCTGAAAAGCTTGAAGCCTCACGAAATTGGTGTGCGATGACCAAATCACCATTTCTGTTTATGAATCCCCACTTGCTTATTGCGGCATCATCATCCCCTCTTACACAGGCTAAGCCTTCTGAAAACTCACAAGCATCATCGAATTGTGGTTTGATAACAAGTTTTCCGCTTTTATCAATATACCCGTGTTTACCTTCCACTATTCTTAAATTTGCTTCCCAGTTGAAGAATGAACCCTCAAGAACCATGGCCGCCATTCCCTCGGAAAAATTAGTGGCGTAAATAAATTGTGGTTTTACGACCATGTTTCCAGTCTTGTCTACGTAACCAAATTGAACTTTGCCATTGCGGGAAACTGCAACGGGGGCTAGTCCATCAGAAAAACTGCCAGTGTCGACAAACTTTGGCTCGATAACCAATTTGCCACTTCGATCTATGAACCCCCATTCATCCTTAATCTGAACTCCGGCCAACCCTTCACGGAAGCCCCATGAGAACTCGAACTGAGGCTTAGCGATAACTCTGCCACTCTCATCTATGAACCCATA
>JADGNW010000057.1 GCA_017883315.1 Blastocatellia bacterium
GGTGACGTGTTGGCAAACGTGTCCGTGGGCGTATGCTGATTCGCGAAATTCTCGTTCGGCGTCGTCACTCGCACCGCCGGGTAGCCTTGCTGGTTGAAAGACGTGTGATCGCCTCCGCGACCGAAGCGATCGTAACGAAAGATCAAGTCCACAGTCATCTCAGGAAAATAGCGTTCGCCGATTCTTTTCATGTAGCGAGCGATTTGTCGCGAGGTTGAATCGTTAGGGTCTTCCGAAAACACAAGCACGCGGCGGTTGTCGATCACTCCGTTGCCGCTAACTTCGCTGCCGATGATATCGTTGTTCAAGACCGCCTGGATCGTTTGTGATTTGTCCTTCAAACGTTTGGCCATCGCTCGCGATCCGACAAGGCCCATCTCTTCTCCGGCCAAGGCCACGAACACAAGCGTCGCATCGAATTCGTATTGGCTGAGCACTCGGGCGCATTCCATTACGCAAGCCGTCCCGCTGCCGTCGTCGGTCACGCCGGGCGCGATGATCTCCGACGCTTTCGCGGGATCACTTCGGAGTTCGGGCGGCACTCGAAGGTTTAACGAGTCGTAGTGCCCGGTGATCATGATCCAGCGATCGGCGGCCTGTTGCATTTTGCCGGGCAAGATGGCGACCACGTTTCGCAGCTCGACGTCTTTCCATACGCGGCCGGCTTTGGGGATCGTGTGCGTGTCGAAGCTCACTTCAAGCCGCGTGCTGTAGCCCTTGAACTGATCGAATATCCACTGTCGAGCCGCGCCGATTCCGCGATTCGTCTGACTGGCATCAGACATCGTGTTTCGCGTTTCAAAGCTTTCGAGTTTCTTCTCGATCTCGGCTATTCGATCGGCTGAAATTTCCGAGACGATCTTTTGAATTTTCGGATCCAGCCGCTGCGAAGGCTGAGTCTCGTTCTGCAGGGCGCGCGCCAGGAATGGGACGGCCAACAGAAAAATGCTTGCCCCGATAATGATCCGCCTCATTGCGTTGATCCTCCGATAGGTTTCTTTGCGGGCTTTGCGACTTGGCAGCTTGGCGCGATACTCAACGCAAAGACGCAAAGCGAACATCCGGACTACAAACGGCCCGTACTTATTACCGCGCCGGCCAATGAAGACGCTGATTCTACTACTTCCGTTGTGGCTTTTGCCAAGACCGGCGTTCATCGCTGACCAACTTACGCGCCGGTTTGACTGAGGTCTCTCTCGTGATACGCTTGCGGTTCCTGACGCTGCGTTGTCTGAATACCCTGGGGGAAACCATGAAGATCGACGTTCACACTCACTACTATCCTGAAATCTTTTTCCAGATGATTCGCGATACTCCCTCTGACTTCTCGTTCGCCAAAGATCCAACCGGCCGCACGATCATCACCCACCGGGGCGCCCGCTTCTTTGGAGTCACGCCGCCGATGACCGACGTCGACAAGAGACTCGAGGATATGGATCGAGTGGGCATCGACGTCGAGGTGATATCGCTATCGACGCCGAATATCTTCTTCGCCGACGAAAGCCGCCAGCCCGAAGTCGCGAAAATCTTGAACGACGCTTATGCAGAGCTGATCGCAAAACACCCGAAGCGCTTCAAGGGATTCGCATCGATTCCGATGGACGCTCCTGATGCGGCGCTCGACGAGCTTCATCGCGCGATCGATCAACTGAAGATGAACGGCGTCGTCTTGCTGAGCAACATCAGAGGTCGAGCGCTGACTTCGCCGATCTATCGACCCTTCTTTGAAGAAGCTAATCGAATGAACCTGTGCATTTTTCTGCACCCGATGATTCCGACGAACTCCGAGCCCTTCAAAGAGTATGTACTTGGTCCGCTCGTGGGTTTTCCTTTCGACACGACGCTCGCAGTTGCGCGAATGTGTTTCGATGGAATGCTTCGCGAGCTGCCAAACATCCGGTGGATCATCGGGCATCTGGGAGGAGCGATACCTTACTTGATGGAGCGGTTGGACAGCGGCTATCGCGATTTCGCCGAGTGCCGCGTGAATATCGATGAGCTTCCGAGCACGTATTTGAAGAGACTGTACTACGACACCGTTACATTTAGCGCGCACAACCTTAGGATGGCCCGCGATCTTTTAGGAACCGATCATATGGTGATGGGAAGCGATTATCCGCACATGCTTGGATCGATCGAGCGATCGGTGAGCTCGATTCAGGACCTCGCGATTCCGGAGTATGAGAAGCAGAAGATCTTCAGCAGCAATGCGCTGTTGATTCTGAATAATTCTTGAATCTCTTCCACAACGACACCAGGCGTTCAGAGTACCGACTTTAGTCGGGCAGTGCATCGTTATTCCAAGGTTTCGGTTTTGCAGCGCACTGCCCGACTAAAGTCGGTACTCTGAACGCTTCGTTGGTGGCTAATCCTTTTTCAAAAACCGTTCGACGCCGCGTTTGCAGTCTTCGGTCATTCGAGTGATCGCGTTCATCTGGATGCCGGCCTCGATCGCCGTTTCGAAAGTCATCCCGTCCATGTGATACAGCAAGCTTTTTGCGAGACTGACCGCGGAAGCCGACTTCGCTGCCATCTGCGTCACGTAAGCTTCGACCTGCGCTTCGAACTGATCGTCTGGGAATACTCGATTGATCATTCCAATCTCGAGAGCAGCGCGAGCGGTGATGATGTCACCGCGAGTGATCAACTCGAACGCGCGCTTCTCCGAGACCGAGCGCCGAAGTATCGCCATCACCATCGCCGGTATGAACCCGATGTTAACCTCAGGGTATCCAAACTTCGATGATTCAGCCGCAAGAATGATGTCGCAAGCAGTCGCGAGCCCGCAGCCTCCTGCGAGTGCACGTCCTCGAACTGCGGCAATGATCGGGCGTGGATGGCTGCGCATCTCGACGAACAACTCGCCCATCACTCGCGCGCTTGCCATGCTTTCCTCGACGCCGGCATCGCTGACCCGTTGAAGTGAAGCGAGGTCCGCGCCGGAACAAAAGTCTTTCCCCGCGCCCGAGACGAGGACGACTCGCACAGCCTGGTCGTGCGCCGCAGCGGTGAGCGCGTGTTTGAACTCAGAGACTATCTCGTCATCCAGCGCGTTGCGCTTATCAGGACGGTTCAGTGTGATTCGAGCGATTGCCTGCTCGATCGAGTAAACAACTTTTCTATATTCAGCCATCTGAGAATTGTCCGAATCGCGACCCAGCGTCACCAAAACAACGCGATGTTCTTCAAGCTTAGACTTTCCAAAAGAATCGGCCGAACTGCTCTGACGCATTCAGCTTATCAAACCGAGGTCGAGATGAGAAATCCGGCGCGGCTAGACTTTGTGCCGGCCGATTTGCAATTGCGAGCGCGCTTGCCCGGTCGAAGCTTGTCGGCTACAGTCACGGCGAATCTATGCAACACTCAGGCACGATAACCACTCTGCTGTTCGACTGGGACGGCACTCTGTTTGATTCGGCAAGCGCCGGGTTCATCGCGTTTCAGAAGACCTTCGGCGACCTTGGAATCAGCTTCACGCACGAGGTCTACGAAGCCTGCTACTCGCCGAACTGGTACGCGATGTATGAAACGCTGAGCTTGCCGAAAGATAAATGGAAGATGGCAGATGAGCTGTGGATTGAGCATTACGGCGAGGAACCGCCAAGGCTTGTGGAAGGAGCGGGCGAAACGATTCACGCGCTGCGAACCCGCGGTTATCGTCTTGGTATCGTCACCAGCGGAACCGAGCGACGAGTCACGCGCGAGATCCAACAACTCGATTTGAGTTCAACGTTCGAAGCGCTGATTTGCAACGAGCACATCGTGAACAAGAAACCGCATCCTGAAGGTCTGGAGAAAGCAATGCGCTTGCTGGCTTGCGCGAGGGAAACGTGTTCATACGTTGGCGACGCTCCTGAAGACGTGCGCATGGGAAAGAACGCGGGACTGCTGACCGTTGCGGTTCGCAGCGCTTATCCTACGAGCAAGAACTTGCTAAAGGAACAGCCGGACATTCATCTTGAATCGATCGAAGAGATGTTGCTTCACTTTTGACGTCACAAAGCCTTCGCGAATCATGTAGGGGCGGCCCTCCGTGGCCGCCCCTCACTCCTCGTTCAAGCATCCGATCAGCGAGCAGGGGCGGCCACGGAGAGCCGCCCTTACGTGACTATCTCGCTATACTTTGCCGATCAGTATCAACACTCCTATCGCGATAAACGCTATGGCAGCGGTGCGCTTGATCCAAACGATCGGCAGATAGTGGCCGAGCGCGCCACCGACGACCACGCCGATTGCCGACACGCATGCGAGCGCTACCGACGCTCCGATCAAGACCGCCCACGGCTTGTTCGTTTGCGCCGCCATCGTCACCGCCGCCAGTTGCGTCTTGTCTCCCATCTCTGCGAGAAAGATCACTCCAAAGGTTGTAACGATCACACGCCAGTCCATCGGCCTTCTCCTCCCTAAGATGTGAAGCGCAAAGGGCGCAGGCAGAAAGCAGAAGGCAGAAGGCAGAAGGCAGAAGGCGTAAGAGGTCTGCCTTCTGGTTTCTGCCTTCTGCCTTCTGTCTGCGCCCTAGGCGGTTAATTTTTCCGTCGTTGATTATTCAGCCAGCTCGCGCGCTAACGAATCGTCGACTTCGATCTCCATTCTCAACAGCGCCGCGCTGTAGGTCTTGCCTTGCGCATCGGTCTTTAGTGAAAGCGTCCCCCCCGCCATCCAGGCTTTCGTGGAGAAGAAAGTTCAATGCGTGCAGGTTCGGAACTTCGAAGCGCTCTACGTCGCCGAAACAGATTCCTTTGAAGTGCTCCTTCACACGCTCCGCAGTTACTTGTTCGACTAGTAATGAATAGTACTCGGGTTTGTAAGCTATCAGTCCGACGTTTGCGGTGTCGCCTTTGTCGCCTGAACGCGCGTGTGCCAGCTTCAATAGTTTGACTCTCGCCATATCAAGCCTCGATCACTGAAATCTGTGCCTGGACCTCGCTCTTGGGTATCAGCGCCGGCCAGTAAGCGATTATTTCTTCAGCCTTCGGACGGCCCGCTCCAAACCCGGTCACGGTAGGCGGGCCGTTCAGCGCGAGAGGCGCAACCTCGCGAGTGAATCTCTCGACCGAGCGTTTGTCTTCCGAGCGCACCGCAACGCGAAGCGCGACTTCCGCGATCTCAGGAGAGGGCGGGCCCGCAAGCACTCCGTGACATGCATCGACTCCCACAAATTCGCTGTAAGTCTTCTCGAATTTCAACCCGAGCCGGTCGAGTCTCTCTCTCAACACGCGATCGGCTTTCTGGGCTTTCTTGTACGCGTCAGGCCACGCATACACGAGCGACCCGACGGCCTTCCAACCTGCTGAGTAGCTGATGCTCACCTTGTAGAACTCTGTCGCGGGCCGCCCCTTGATGCCGGAGAACCGCACGCGATTCGTTCCATCCTGTTCGAGTTGAATCGTCGTGAAGTCAGCGATGCAATCGGGTGTGATGTATTCGCGGGGATCGCCCATCTCGTAAAGAAGCTGCTCTTTGATCGAAGGGACGGTGATGCGTCCACCGGTGCCGTCGTGCTTCGTGATGACGAATGTTCCGTCGGGATTAGCTTCGATGATCGGGTAGCCGATGTCGGCCATATCAGGAATCGATTCCCAATCGATCAGGCAGTTGCCGCCCGTGCACTGCGCACCGCACTCGACGGTGTGGCCGGCGATTGTTCCCGCCGCGAGCCGATTCCAATCATCGGCAGGCCATTTGAATTCATGAATCATCGGACCTAGCGACAAACCGGTATCAGTCACGCGGCCGGCAACGACGATCTGGCCGCCCTTGTCGAGCGCTTCAGAGATGTGCCGCCCGCCGAAGTAGACGTTAGCGCTTTGAACACGCGAGCGCACTGACGCCAGCGGCTCACCGGTTTCGAGGTTTTTCAATTCAACTCCGCGGCTGATGAAATCGTCCAGGCGATCCATTATGTCGTCGCCCGCTACGATTCCGATTCTTACTTTGCCGCCAAAGCCTTTGCGTCGCGCGACCTCGACTACTGCATCCGAGCAAGCTTGTGGGTTGACGCCGCCGGCATTGGCCACGACCTTGATGTTTCGTTCGACCAGATCTGGCAATACCTCTTCGATCATCGCGACGAAGTCTCGCGCGTAACCCGAACGCGGATCACGCGAGCGCTGCTTCTGCATGATCGACATCGTGATCTCGGCAAGATAATCGAGCGTGAGATAATCGATAGGCCCTCGACGCACTTGCTCGATAGGAGCTTGAAGCGAGTCGCCCCAAAAGCCCTGCCCGTTTGCGATGCGGATAGTTTTCATTTTGGTTTCGAAATCGACCACGGATGAAAAGGATTAGACGGATTCGCGCGGATCAGATCTGTGTTGATCCGTCTGATCCGCCCGATTCGCGGTCCAGTCTCTAGAGTTTCGGCGCCGGCGGCGGAAGTTCTCTCGCCTCGACTTCGGATTGAAATCCGACTCTCGCGTGGCTTCCATCACAGAACGGTTTGTTCTGCGAATGTCCGCACCTGCAAAGCGAGATCACCGTGCGCCCAGCAAGGCCAAACTGGTTTCCGGCCATATCCTTGATAATGATGTTATCTCCCATAATGCGATATGGGCCGTGACTGTTGCATACAATTGCGGTGTCATTTTGATCGCTCATTAATTTGCCTCCATCCTTCGTAAGTCTCGCGTAACTCCGCGCGAGATTTCCAGGCAGCCAAGTTCATCACTCTATCCCGTAAGCGCAGTCCTTGACAAGCGGTTCCCAAGATGAGAACAATCACGCGTGCACGTGATCAGCCGCAAGGCTCTAGTCGAGTTTGCCAGGATATGTCCGAAGGCGGCAGAACCGTTGGATAACTGGTGTCGACGGACCATGCGAGCGGGGTGGAAAAGCCTCGCTGAAATAGGGCGCGACTATCCTCATGCTGATCTGGTTGGTGGCTGCATCGTATTCAACATCGGCGGCAACAAATACCGGTTGATTACGAAGATCAAGTTTCAGAAGCAGACTGTGTACATCAGGTTCGTGTTGACGCATCGCGAGTACGACAAGGGAGGGTGGAAGAATGACTGCCTCGCCTGACGCGGATCTCCGGCAGTACGGCAAGCTTCTCTCAAGGGTGCTTCCGGCCGTGATTGAGACCGAGAAGGAAAATGAGCGTATGCTCGCCGAGCTGAACAAGCTCATGGACAAGCCTCGTCTCTCCCCGGCGGAGTCCAAGTTGTTTGATCTGATGGTTCGGTTGATAGAGGACTTCGAGGAGCAGCACTACCAGCTAAACGCGTCGACGCCTCACGGCATCTTGCGCGAGTTGATGGAAGCTCGCGGCGTCAAGCAGCGAGACTTGTGGGAGTTGTTTGGTTCTAAGGGAACGGCTTCGGAGGTTGTAAACGGCAAAAGAAGCATCAGCAAGGCGCACGCGAAGGCGCTCGGCAAGTACTTCCGCGTCTCGCCTGAGCTGTTTCTGTAGCTCGTGCCGGAGCGTCTATTTGAATGCGAGCTTCTTGTCCCGAATCGTGATTCAGACCCGTCGAACCTCACCACGGAAGATAGGTCCGAAGCTGAACTTCAAACTTCTTTCGGTCACCCGGTGACAAATGGCCGATGCCTTTCAGGATCAGGCGGTTGTCGAGTGTGAAGAGCTTTAGCCGCGCAAGGCATGCCGCATGTAATCCCGCGATCTTGTAGTCAGAGAGCAGGACATCGCCAGGCCAGGAACGATGGCCCGACGTCGTTATCATCGCCATCACCGTATGACCTCTAGAGTTGAAAGTTCGGTCGCTCAAAACGAGGGCCGGTCGTCGCTTGGCGCCCGGCTGGTTGCTGAAAGGAAACGGAACCACTACCACATCCCATTGCTTAGAGGTCACCGAACGCCTCCTCGTCCGCTTCAGTAGCCCACTCGTCAAGGGTGCTGGAAAGCGCGGCATGAAATGCAGCGTCGAACGGTTCAAGCCGTTTGAGTTTCACCTCGTTGTTTTCTACTTCATATGCGATCGTGTCACCCGGTTGCGCCTCGAGTGCTTTACGCACCTGACGGGGCAACGTGATCTGACCTTTGCTTGAAAGCTTGCTGGTATGCACGGCCTACCTCCCTGTTTTCTTTACAGTAAAGCGTGTAGGAATTACCTGTCAACCGGGCCGGCGGGTTGTTTCGCTTCTACGCAAGCGGGTTCAATTTGTGCCGAAAGCATCAACAGTCTTATCATTGCGGCTCCCTTCAATTCTCCAATCACGATTATGGCTCGCGTAACTGAAGAAGGTCTGATCAGAGGAATCCGCCGCTGGGATCTGGTCGCCGTTGCGATCAACGCCATCATCGGAGCGGGAATCTTCGGACTGCCCTCACGTGTGTTTGCTCTGGTTGGTACATACAGCCTGCTCGCCTTCGTCGTTTGCGCGATCGTCGTAGCGCTCATCATCCTTTGTTACGCAGAAGTAGGAAGCCGATTCACCGAGACTGGCGGGCCTTACCTGTACGCGCGCCAGGCATTCGGCACCGCGGTTGGTTTTGAAGTCGGCTGGTTGATGTGGCTCGCTCGATTGACTGCGTTCGCCGCGAACTGCAATCTGCTCGTTGAATACCTCGGCTTCTTCTGGGCTCCGGCCACCACGCACTACTGGAGAGAAGCTATCATCGTCGTCGTAGTAGCTGCGCTCGCCGCGATCAACATTCTCGGCGTGCGCGACGCCGCGCGGGTTACCAACCTGTTCACCGTAGGCAAGCTCATACCGATCGTTCTATTCATCGCTGTTGGAATGTTCTTTCTCAACTCGCAGAACTACTCATTTGGCGCGCGCCCGGCTTACGGTACATTCTCGTCATCTGTGCTGATTTTGATCTACGCATTCTCGGGGTTCGAGATGGCCGCAATCCCCGCAGGTGAGGTTCGCGATCCGCAACGTGATCTCCCACTCGCATTGATAACGGCTATCAGCTTGGTAGCGCTGCTCTACATCTCAATCCAAGTCATCTGTATCGGAGCTCTGCCTGCGCTGGCTACTTCTCAAAAGCCGTTGGCTGATGCGAGCAGCATCTTTCTGGGAAGGGCGGGCGCCGCGATTATCTCGGCCGGCGTTGTGGTCTCAATAGTCGGCAACCTTAACGTGATAATCCTTGCAGGCTCGCGTCTTCCCTTCGCGATGTCGGAACGCGGCGAGCTTCCGAGGATTGTTTCGGCAACGCATAGAAGATTTCGCACGCCGCACACTGCGATTCTAATTACGTCGGCGCTCGCGCTAGCACTCACGCGTTGGAGCACGTTTTCAAAGCAAGTTAATCTGAGCGTGATCGCGCGACTGATCTCCTACAGCGTAACCTGCGCTGCTCTGCTTGTCTTTCGTCGCAAACAGTCCGCTCCGCCGGCGATGTTCAAAGCACCTGCCGGCGTAGTCGTCGCGATCGCCGCGCTGTTGCTTTCAGCATGGCTATTGTCGAACAGCAACTGGCTGGATGTGCGCGATTCGATCATCGCTGCCGCGGCCGGATTGCTCATCTACTTTGCTTATCGGTTTACGCGCGTGAGAGGAACGCTTACGCAATCAAAAGCAGAGTGAATTCGGGGCCCGGGCTCACCGTACTGACGAAGAAGTTTAGAGGTCAGAAGTCATTGCACTACGATCTTCCCGCTCAGCATTTTCATTCCACAGGTGAAAGCGAAAACGCCCTTTTTGCTCGGAGTGAAGTCAACCACGACGGGTTCCTTCAGCGGCAGATCGCGCTTGATGTTGTACTCCGGGATCACGACGGCCGTTGCGCAAGTCTCTTCAATCTCGCGCACAAAAGTCACTCGCGCGGGAACGCCTCGCTGTAGTTTGATCATGTCTGGCTGGAAACCTTTCTCGGTCACAATCACTGTAGCCACCTGGAACCCGGCTTCCGCTTCTTTCGCTCGGTCCTCGCGTTGCGGCGGCTCAGACAAAGGGGTTGCGCTGTTAGGCACCGGCGTCGGCGACATCGATTGTGCCGGATTCAACTTCAAGCTCTCCGCTCGAAGCAGGAAGCTCCCTTCGGTCACGACTCTTTCGCCCGCACTGACTCCGCTATAGATTGGGAGTCGTCCGTTGGCTTCTGGTCCCGCCGAAACTTCGCGTTGCACAAACGAGTCCGGCCGATCGGTGGAAACGTAGACGACTTGTTTTGCTCCGACGTTTTGGACCGCCGACCGAGGCACAGTCGCAACCGCTTGAGCGCTCGGAGCAGCTTGACCCGCTCCGCCGAAGTTCACATCGACAAACATCCCAAGTTTGAGCACTTCGCGCGGATTCTTAAGCTCGATGCGAACCTGGCCCGTACGCGTTTGCGGATCGACTCTCGGGTCTAAATAAGAAACACGCCCGCTGAAAGTTCTACCCGGATAAGCCTGTGTAGTCGTGACCGCCGGCGCGCCAATATTAACCGACTGCAAATCCTTTTCGTAGATCTGTGCGATTACCCACACCGATGACAGATCCGCGACGCGAAACATTTCCTTGCCCTGCATCACTACTTCGCCGGTATTGACCGCCCGGCTGATCAACGTCCCCGACGCCGGTGACTCGACTGACACCAGCGGCTTTGGGAACTTTCCGTTGTCGCGAAGCTCATCGACCTGCCTGTCGCTCAAGCCGAGCAGAATCAATTTCTCTCGCGCTGATGCAAGGTTCGCCTGAGCGGTCTTGTACATCGAAGTAACTTGCTCGAGGTCTTCGCGGCTGGCCGCGCCGATCTCGACCAGATCGATCGTGCGATGGTGGTGCTGATGATGTTCCTCGACTTCAGCGGCCACTTTTAAGTAAGCCGCTTGAGCGTCCGCCAGCTCACTGCTGAATATTGTCGCCAGCGTTTGTCCTCGAGTCACTTTGTTGCCAAGCTCGACGTTGATTTGTCTGACGATCCCGCCAGCGACCGGAAAGACCGGCACTTCTTTGTAGGCATTGGATTGAACTGTGCCGGCGGCGCGAATGCCGGTGCTGCCGGCGGCGGGCAAGCCTGCCTGCTCGGTCACTATTTCAGTCTTGAGCTGGGCGTTTTCAAGCTTGTCCCCAGAGAGGGTAATGACCATCTCACCGGGATGTGGCGTTGTTCCGGTTGACGGCGCATCGGCTGAAGATGAAAGGGGCTGGTCCGCGGGAGCAGGAACCGGACGCCCCGCGATCGAGATATGACCCGACCCGCGAGTCAGCAACCAGACTCCAACGACAACTGCCGCGATTACGAGCACCGCCGCGATCACTACCCATCGCTTGAGCGCGACGTTGTGCGTCTTCTCGTTTCCGGAAGTTTCACCTTGATTCATTTCTCTTTCCTGATTCTCCATCATCATCTTCTCCACGAAGCGTCCGACAAACTTCAGTTTGCGTTACAAACATCCGGGCGTCCGACAAACTGAAGTTCATCAGACATATACTCAAGCGGAAGGAACTGGCGTTCCCGCTGCTCGCTCAAGCTCGATGAGCGAAATAAGATACTCCTTCAGTATCTCAGTGTAGCCGGTCTCGACATCAACAAAGCGTCTCTGCTCGCCGACGTAATCCAGCGCCGTCTTCTGCCCGAGCGTATAAGTCTGGCGCACGACATCGAGATTGCGCTCGGCCTGTCCGCGAACGCCGTCGCGATAAACCGCAAGCGCTTGCTGAGCACGCTCGAAGCGCGCGTAGGCGGCGGCGACTTCGTTGCGCACGACAAGCTCTGTGAATTCCCGGCGGCTGCGCGCCGCTTCAGCCGTCGCGGCCGCCGCTTCGACGTTGCCTTCGTTCTTGTTTCGAACCGGCAAACTCAGCTTCACTCCGAATGTCAGGTTATGAAAGACGCCCATAACCGGGACGCGAGCTCCCGCGTTATTGAAACCAAACACATCGAAGCCCGAGCTCATGCGCTCGTAGTTTGCAAAGATGCTCGCGTCGACTCGACCTTCAGTCCGCGCCTGTTCGATCTGAGCCGACGCGAGCTTTTCAGCCGCGCGCGCCGCCAGCAAGTCGGGCCTCGTCGCAAGCGCGTTTCGAATCGCATCGTTCTCGGCCGCGGGCTGGCGCGTTGTCTCGAACTCCCCACGCAAACGCAACTGCTCGGCGGCGGGCATGCCGATCACCTTCTTAAGCTCGAGAATCGCGACTTCAGCGCGGCTCTCGAAGCCGATGCGCATCGCGTCAACTCGATTGAGCTCGACCAGCAAGAGATTTTGCTCGAGCGGCGCGCTCTTGCCTCGCTCGACGCGCGCGTGTACCAGACGATGAGAGTCGCGTGTGAGCGCGAGCAGCTCTTCGGTGAATTTCACATTGCGAGCGGCGGCTATCGCGTCCGCGTATTTCATTCGCACGTCGGCTGTGAGCTTGCGTTCGAAGTCGGCCACTTCGGCTTCGCGTACTTGAAGCTCGGCGGATGCGACGGCGACTCGGGAGCTTCGTCTTCCGCCAAGCTCCAGAGGCAGCTCGGCTCCGATCATGAGTCGGTTGTCGGGAGTGTTAACCGCGTGCGTCCCGCTTGCTTCGAGCATTGGGTTCGCCTTGAGCCCCGCCTGCCGAAGCCGCGCTCGCGCTTCCGCGATCATCTGCCGCGCGGCCGCCATCTCGCCGTTGTGTGCGAGCGCGTAACGCACAAGCTCGTCGCCCGCGAGCCCGTTCACCGGGTCGACATACTGCGAATACATCGACGTCGCCTCGGTGAGTTCGGCGGGCTTTGGTGTCTTGGCCGAGAGAACGAGTCCGATCTCTTGTCCGTTGGATTGTGGAAGCGCGAACGCTGCTGAGAGTGTCAGCGATAGCAACGCTCCGATTGATCTCGATAAAACTACGCGTTTCATTTTTCACTCCGAGTTCTTTTGCGCCTCTGCGTTCTTTGCGTCTTTGCGAGAAACAATACTCAGCGCAAAGACGCAAAGGACCGCAAAGACCGCGAAGAACTATTTCTTGAGCCGTTTCATTTCCCGCTCCCGTAGCCAGAAAAAAATCACCGGCGTCACGATCAATACGTGCAGAAGCGATGACACCATCCCGCCCAGCACCGGCGTCGCGAGCGGCTTCATTACCTCAGCTCCCGAACTCGCGCTCCACATGATCGGCATCAATCCGGCGACGACCGTCGTGACGGTCATCAGCTTTGGCCGCAGGCGGAGCACCGCGCCTTCGATCACCGCTTGCTTTAGTTGCTCTTGCGTGAGGGTCTCACCGGCTTCGGCTTTCTTGCGTTCGACCGCTTCATTCAGATAGATGACCATCACTACCGCGGTCTGCACTGCTGTCCCAAACAATGCGATGAAACCTACCCAAACCGCGACCGAAAAGTTGTAGCCCAACAGGTAAAGCAGGTAGATGCCACCCGTCAGCGCGAACGGCACCGCCATCAACACGTGCGCAGCCTCAATGAATGAGTGGTACGTGAAGTAGAGCATGATGAAGATGACGCCCAGCACTATCGGAAGGACAAGCATCATTCGAGAGCGGGCGCGAAGCTGGTCTTCGTACTGGCCGCTCCACTCGACGTAGTATCCCGCTGGCAACTGCATGCGCTCGTTAAGAACGCGCTTGGCTTCGTCGACGAAGCCGCCGACGTCGCGTCCGCGAACGCTGAGCAACACTGTCGCGCGCAGAAGGCCGTTCTCGCTCGATATCATCGAAGCTCCCTGCACCGTTTGAATCGTCGCCAGTTGAGAGAGCGGAACCTGCGCACCGCCGGGCGCGGAAACTATCAACTTGCCAAGAGCTTCCGGGCCGCTGCGAAACTCAGGCGCGAAACGAACGCGCACCGGGAATCGCTTGCGGCCTTCGATCGTCACGGTGAGATTTGTCTCGCCGATACCGGTATCGACGACGCTCTGAATCGCTTGAACATCGATGCCGTAGCGCGCAGCCGCCAGTCGATCGATCTTAATGTCGATGTAAGGCGCGCCGGTGAGCGGCTCGGCCGAGACATTCGCGGCGCCGGGAACGGTCTGCAGCACAGCAGCGACTTCTCGTGAACGCTTCTCGAGCTCGTTCAGATCGCTGCCGTAGATCTTAATGCCAACCTCGGTGCGGATGCCGGTCGTGAGCATCTCGATGCGATTGATGATCGGTTGAGTCCAGATGTTCGTCACCCCCGGCATCGTGAGCTTCTCGTTCATCTCCTCTACCAGCTTCGTGCGCGTCATTTGAGGCCGCCACTGGTCGGGCGATTTGAGATGAACGATCGTCTCGTTCATGTTGACCGGCGCCGGATCGGTCGAAGTTTCAGCGCGGCCGGCCTTGCCTGTCACCCATTCGACTTCGGGAAACGACTTGATCACGTTGTCCTGCATCTGCATTACCTTGAGCGCTTCATCGATCGAGATCGCCGGGTCGGTTATCGGCATGTACATCAAGTCGCCTTCGTTCAGCTCAGGCATGAACTCGCTGCCGATTCGCGACCCAAGAACCAACGCGCCGCCGAATAACACGACAGCGGCCAGTATCGTCAAGGCTCGATGCGTAAGAGCCCAGTTCAGCGCGGGACGGTAAACATGGTGCAGCGCGCGCATCACGATGTTGTCTTCTTCCGCGTGAAAGCGACCGCCCAGCAAGAGCGTGCACAACACCGGCACAAGCGTCACAGCGATGATCGTCGCTCCCACCATCGCAAACGTCTTCGTGAACGCGAGCGGGTGAAACAGCTTCCCTTCCCGTCCGGTCAGCGCGAACACGGGGATGAACGCGAGTATGATGATCGTCATCGCGAAGAAAATCGGACGCCCGACCAGCTTTGTCGACTCCAGCACGCCGCGCCAGACCGCCAGCCGGTCGCGTGCGTCGACGTGATTCTTTTCCATGTATCTGAACGCGTTTTCGGTAACCACTATTCCCGCGTCTACAAGCACGCCGATGGCGATGGCGATTCCAGAAAGCGACATCAGGTTCGAGCTGATGCCCATGTAGTACATGAAAAGGAACGACGCCAGCACAGCCAGCGGCAGCGGTATCGTGACGATCAAGATCGACCGGAAGTGAAACAGGAACACGATGTGAACGAGTGTGACCAGGATCAACTCTTCGATCAGCGCGCGCTTCAGTGTGCTAGTGGCACGCAGAATTAGATCGGTGCGATCGTAGAACGGATTGATCTTCACTCCCGGAGGCAATCCCGCCTGAAGCGATTTGATCTTCTCCTTCACGGCGTCGATCACTTGGAGCGAGTTAACTCCGTAGCGCGCGATCACGACGCCGCCGACCGCTTCTTTGCCGTCGCGGTCGAGCGCGCCGACACGAAAGGCCCCGCCGATCTTTGTGCTGGCCACGTTGCGAACGTAGATGGGTGTGCCGCTGGGAGAGCTGATCACTATGTTGTCGATGTCCGCGACCGAGTTGAGTAACCCAACCCCTCGTACGACCGACCATTGGCCGTTCTGCTCGACGACGTTGCCGCCGACGTTAGTGTTGCTGCGGCGAACGGCTTCGACGACCGATGACAACGGAATGCTGTATTCGCGCAGCCGGTTTGGATCGACGTCAATTTGGTACTGCTGGACGTAGCCGCCGACGGATGCGACTTCGGAGACCCCGGGAACCGAGTTCAATTGATAGCGGACGAACCAGTCCTGCAGCGTTCGCAGATCGCGAAGGTCGTGGCCTTCACCTTCCAGCGTGTACCAGAAGATTTGGCCAACCCCGGTTGCGTCGGGTCCTAGAGTTGGCGTCACGCCTTCCGGCAATTGCCTGGTCGCCAGGTTCAATCGTTCAAACACTCTCGTTCGCGCCCAATACAAATCGACCGAGTCTTCGAAGATCACGTTGATCATCGAGAACCCGAATGCCGATTGTCCTCGCACCGTTCTCACGCCTGGCAGGCCTTGCAGAGTTGTGGTGAGCGGATAGGTCACCTGGTCCTCGACCTCTTGCGGGCTGCGGCCGGTCCAGTCAGTAAAGACGATTACCTGGTTGTCGGACAGATCAGGTATCGCATCGACCGGCGTGCGTGTGAGCGCCCAGTAGCCCCACCCCGCCAGCAGCACGTAGGCGGCTACGATGATGAAGCGGTTCTTTAGAGAGAATTCGATTATGCGGTTAATCATTTGTCCGTGGTCCGTAGTCCGTAGTCCGTAGTCCGTGGTCCGTAGTCCGTGGTCCGTCCCGCCCGATCAACTGCTGACTCCGAGCTACGGACTACTGACTACTTCGCGTTGACGCTCATCGTCGCCTGTTCCGTTCCGCGTGGTCCCTGAAAGCTGATCATTGCTTCCCAGCTCCCCGCGACCTCCACATTGACTCGCGCTTGAAATTTGCCCGGTGTGCCGGTCGTCGTGAGCGCAGCTACCTCATTCATCTCAGCCATCGCACCCATCGCCGGCATGTGAAACTTGAGCGAAGCGGCCGGCATATCAATCGGCTTGCCCGACGCGCCGGTGAACGAAAGCATCAGATCATTCTCTCCGCTCCGGATCTCGCCGCTGGCGCTTGAAAGCGAGATCGTGATGTCGCCCGACTTGGTTGACTTGATGATCTTCTCGTTGTTGGATGGGCCCGAGCGGCCACACGCTGCGAGCATCAGAAGGAAACTAGCAATCGCAATCAATATGACAGTAGTTCTTATTCTCATTACAACATCTCCCGAAGCGCGTACGAGCGATACGCAGCTTGTGTCGAAGCTAGCGCGCCTTGGTTTCTTCAACGGTAGAGGGAACCCACCGGTGAAACCCGCGAGCCAGCCATGCTGTTCTGGATCGAGGTTCACGCTAACAGTCCGCGCTTCCGATCTAACGCCTAAGAGCATCGGACAGTCACGGTGCTCGACATAAAGACTAGCGTTGACGATTCGGCTGGCGAATGGCCTTGGAGGATTGCGCCACGAACGGGCGCACTACGGCCTTTAGATAAGGAGAGTGCCGGTCTTCAGGTAGATGTGTGTCGATGCGAACGCGGTGCGAGAAGTTGAGTACAGCGATCTCGCATTCAGTGTGGC
Source organism: Blastocatellia bacterium (assembly GCA_017883315.1). GTDB lineage: Bacteria > Acidobacteriota > Blastocatellia > UBA7656 > UBA7656 > Onstottus_A. Next base: position 16,832 of record JADGNW010000057.1, read on the forward strand.
GCAAACTGCTGGTATTCCCGGTGCAACCAGCGCGACGACTTTACTGTCGCGTTCGGTTCTCAACAGGGGCGACTCCGGCACGCCCTGGTTTTCAGCCGGATGCTCACACTGCATCAGGCAACGAAGTCTGGATTGGCTCGCTCGTGGCTCGCTACGGGGGGAAACGCGGCAGCAATTCGCTTCGCACCCGCTGTCCCCGGCGATGTACGGCAACACGGTAGCAAGCGAGTTGCACGCTACCGATAGCACGAAGACCAGAATGAAAAGCTTTCGAATCACTATGTATCCAGACTGTACCATCGGGCTTTCGCGGGGGTCAATTGTTCCCGCAAGCTCAAGACTATAGCAGCGCCTGACTCTGAAAGCCGTGACAGCGGTCACACGCCGGAGGTGATGGCGTTATGGGTTCAGGCTCCATGCCGCACTTCGGGCACGAGCGTGAACCCTTCCTTCGTGCTGGTCACAGGTTGTCAATGACTCTGCGCAGCTTTTCGTTCACCTGGCTAGCCGTTGACTCCAGCTTGGGATTCTCTACGACTGACAGCATCCTGGCTGCATCCACGGCGGAGACAACCGAGCGCCCGTCTTGCTCGTAAACAATCACGTTGCAGGGCAACAGCAGGCCGATATTGATCTCCTCCTGCAAGGTCTGGTACGCGAGCGCCGGGTTGCACGCGCCGAGGATCACATAATTCCGAAAGTCAACGCCGAGCTTCTCTTTCAGCTTCTCCTTGATGTCAATCTCGCAGAGCACGCCGAAGCCTTCAACTTTAAGAGCTTCACGCGCGCGCCCAACGGCTTCGCTGTAAGAAACGTCAAGCGTCCGGCTGTAGCCGTATTTTGAATGTAGCGGTTCCTGTGCACTCATCTTCTTCTCCTCATCCAATGTAACCACATTGCGAGAGAGCACGGCTTCGACAACCATACCCTCTTGTGAGCATTCGTTATCGCTCGCGCTTTAAGTCGCGCGAACCTGTTGCGTCTCCCACTGCTGCTGTGAGGCTATCGTCCTCTACTGCACCCGGTCGAGACTCGACGCGGCACGAGTTAGCCATTCAAGTCGGGACACCTAGACGCGGCAGCACCCAGCGCATCAGCACGATGTAAGCCGCAATGAGTAGTACCGGCAATAACCATTCAGCCATCTTTTTATGACTCCTGAACCTTGATTCTGTTCGGTCCTTTGCCAACCTTGATCCAGCAACAACCTCGGACTACTTAAGTTTGTTCCGTGCTGCTCTTGGTCACTTCTTCCCGAAGATCAACCAGCCAAGCAGAATACCGAGAACCAGCGTAAGCACAGTAGGAATCCACATCCAACTGATCCCGCCTACCCATCCGTGTCCCATCATCCCGCCACTCATCATTGACCCTGTCATTGCTCCGCCGCCGAAGATCAGAAAAAGTACGACGACGACGACGAGCGCGATGACCAAGGGTGTCTTGCTCGATTCGTTCATGAGATTGACCTCCTCTGCGTATGTCGCTCTAAGTGAATCTGCATCTAGAACCTGTAGGGGCGTCCCACCGTGGGCGCCCCTCTTTGGAGGCCCACTTCGATTACCGATGAGGGGCGCCCACGGTGGAACGCCCGTACAGGTTAATAAGCTCTACACTGACTGACGACCTGCCCGCACAAACTACATCTTCATCTTCTTGTCATCGTGCATCTTCGACATCTCATCCAGATGCTTGAGAACGTTA
>JADGNW010000007.1 GCA_017883315.1 Blastocatellia bacterium
TCACGAGCAAGCGCAATCCGCCCGCTGCAAGCAGCAGGCCGAGCGCTCCACCGGCAAGCGAAACCATCGTGCTCTCGGTAAGCAGTTGCCGAATCAACCGGCCGCGCCCCGCGCCCAACGCAGAACGGATCGCCATTTCTCTTTCGCGGCGCATCAGTCGAGCCAGTGTAAGATTTGCAACATTAGCGCAGGCGATCAGCAGCACCAGTCCCGAAGTGCCCAGCAGTATCAGGAAGGTTGGTCTTGCGCGGCGCGTCAGCTCTTCCTGAAGCGGCGCTACAATCGCGCCGTAGCCGCGATTGGCGGGATAAGAGTCCGGGTACTGCTTCTGCAGATTGGCGGCAATCATGCTCAGATCGGCTTGGGCTTGAGCGACCGGGATGCCGGGCTTCAAACGGCCGAACACGCTCATCATTCGCGAATTCCGATTGGCGATGAACTGGTCGGAAGATCGAGTCGGACAATGCGAGGTCGGCATGTAGATGTCTTCCTCGACGGGGTACTGCGGTATGGACGGCAACACGCCGATCACGGTGTGAGGGCTGTTGTTCATCTGGAAGACCCTGCCGACGATGTTTGGGTCGCCGCCGTGACTCTCCTGCCAGTATTTGTAGCTCAGCACCAGTACTGCGTCGGATCCTTTATCGTCATCGGTGGGAAGAAAGGTTCTGCCGAGGATTGGCCTTACTCCGAGCACATCAAAAAAGTTTGCCGATACGACGCCGGTCTGGACGCGCTGCGGTTCCGCGCCGCCCAGAAGCGTGAAGCTCATCGAGTGATGCTCGACGATCGCATCGAGTGTCTGACTTTGCTCACGGTAGTCGAGCACCTCCTTGACGGAAAAAGGCATGTCGTCGACATGAGCAAGCGGGGCTTGCTGATGAACTATGACCAGTTGGTTTCCTTCTTTGTATGGCAGCGGGCGCATCAGCACGCCGTAGATGACGCTGAAGATCGCGGTGTTGGCGCCGATGCCCAGCGCGAGCGTCAGCACCGCAACGAGGGTGAAGCCGGGATTACGCAGGAGAATTCGCGCGCCGTAGCGAGTGTCCTGCAGCAGTGATTCGATCAGCCGTCCGCCTCGGACATCGCGGCATTCTTCCTTGAACTTCTCCACACCGCCAAAATCGCGCAATGCATGAACGCGCGCTTCGGCGGGGCTCATGCCGCGCTCAATATTTCGCTCGATCTCCATCTCAACGTGGAAGCGCAGTTCCTTATTCATATCGCGTTCCAGGTTGTCCTTGTGAAAAAGCGAGCGCAGGGCGTCTGAGATTTTTCTGAACATAAGCATCCTCCGGATCTCTTCGATTGCTAAAGAGGTCAATCCGCGGCCGCCCCTCCCTCGGAGTTGACTCAGAGCTTGTTGTTTAGGTTGTTTGCAATATGCGATCGACGGCTGCCGACAATCGCTCCCAAGTCTCAGTTTCCTCGGTAAGTTGTTTCCGCCCCTTGCGAGTCAGCTCGTAGTATTTCGCCTGCCGATTGTTGTCCGACTTATCCCATTCGGACTTGATCAGGGCTTGCTGCTCCAGGCGGTACAACGCCGGGTAGAGCGAGCCTTGATTGATGACCAGCACGTCCTGGGAAACCTGCTGGATGCGCTGAGATATTCCCCAGCCGTGCATTGGTCCAAGCGCAAGTGTTTTCAGTACGAGCATATCGAGCGTGCCTTGTAAGAGGTCAGTCTGCTTTGCCATTTTGAGTCTCCTCGACAATCTACAGGAGGCGATAATACCGACGCTCCTGTAGACTGTCAAGGGGAAGTTAGTTTCAAGCTTCGCCGTGTCAGTTCCGTGCCGACTGGACTGAAAGATAGACAGAAGGAAAAGTACAAGGCGACTGCGGACATGAAAGAGAAGGCCGGGAAGTGAGGATGCTATCAATTAGGACAGCGCCCGAGATTGAAATCGTGCTCTGTCCGGTGCTACATTCAGGGGAACCGCAAATCACGGGGAATATGCGACCATGGCAATAAGTCTAACTGAAGACATTCGCTCCGTAACTGACTTGAAGCGGAACGCACAAAAGATTCTGGACCACCTACACAAGACCGGTCGGCCTGTCATCCTCACGAAGAACGGTAAGGCGGACGCTGTCCTGCTCGATGCGAGGACATTTGAGAAGCACCTGAAGGCTAGCAACCTGGCGAGACTACTTGCTCCCGCTGAGGAAGACGTCGCCGCCGGCCGCGAGAGTGAAATGGGGAAGTTTTTGGAAGAGTTCAAGCATGCCCACGGAATTCCAAGTAAGGGTTACCCTAAGAGCAAAGGCGGACATCGATGAAATCTGGACCTTCATCGCTCACGACAGCGTGACCGAAGCCAACAGGTTCATTTATCAACTTGAAAGACAAACTCAAAACGTTAAGGCGGTTTCCTGAAAGATGTTCGCTGATACTAGAGAACGAGCCCTCCGCTAAGCGATACCGGCATCTGCTCTACGGTAAGTACCGCACTATATTTCTTGTTTCAGGAAGAATCGTTCGTGTCTTAAGGGTAATCCACGGATCACAGTTGCTGGATACTACGTCGCTTGACCTTTGATTAAACTCGCAGACTGTTACCAAACCGAGTACTCACGGGAGAGAATACAGTGGTTAGTTTCACAGATGAAGCCGTCGAGCAATTCGCTCACGATCACACTAAACCTGAATCGGATTTGTACGTTCGCTTGCGGGACGAGACCTACGCCACGATGAGGAGCCCGCAGATGCAAGTCGGACGCATCGAAGGCCGCTTCCTGAAAATGCTGGTCCGCCTGACTGGCGCGCGGCGAATCCTCGAGATCGGAATGTTCAGCGGATACAGCGCGCTTATGATGGCTGAAGGGCTTCCCGACGACGGCCGCTTGATCACCTGCGACGTCGATCCGAAAGCAGAAGCCATCGCGCGGCGCTATTTCAACGAGAGTCCTGACGGTCACAAGATCGAGATTCGAATGGGACCGGCGCTCGACACAATCAAATCCCTGAGCGGACCGATTGACATGGTCTTCATCGACGCCGACAAGACCAACTATTCAAACTATTACGAAGCCGTTATGCCCCTGGTGAGGCCGGGCGGGTTGATCGTCGCCGACAATGTTCTGTGGAGCGGCAGAGTGCTCGATCCGAAAAGCGACGACGATCATGCCATCGTTGCTTTCGACAAACTGGTGCAGTCGGACCCGCGAGTCGAAAATGTTTGCTTAACAGTGCGTGATGGGATGATGCTGGCCTGGAAGCGACCGTAGCGTGGCCGAGGTTCACTGCGCGCTGGAACTCTCTGTCTTGAAACTCGACTGAAGCCTTCTCATCCCGCGAAGCCACCGATCATAGTCGGTAGCTTTGCGGCCGAAGTACTCAGCGACCTCAGGGTGAGGCAAGATCAGGAATCGTTCTTCTTCTAAAGCTTTCACAACGGCGCCGGCGACGTCTTCAGGTTCGAGCGCATTGGCTCGAA
>JADGNW010000058.1 GCA_017883315.1 Blastocatellia bacterium
CCAACGCGTTTGGGACGAGCCGGAACACGGGAACGTGCAACGCGCCTGTCCAAGCGTGTACCGTTGGAAATACAGGAAACGAGCAAGGAGTTCTGGTAACGTTCCAGTGCAACGCGCCTGGTTCACCTGGGCCTGGAGGCACCCCTGTGACTGCGACGGTGACAAGCTGTCATCTTGACAGACAAGACACCGGACAGTTCTTCCTAGATGTGACAGGAACAAACATCAAGGAAGGCGCCACGGCAACCGTGGGCGGAGTAACACCGAAGAAGATCAAGGTGGTTGCGGTGGAAACGGGGACTAACAACCCGACAACGCTGAGACTGATCAAGAAGGTATGCAATGGTCTGCCAGGAGCCGTAGTGATAACGAATACGGTAACGAACGGTGGAGCATCGGCGCCCTTCAACTGCACTGAGCGGTGTCCGTCTAACTAACAAGTCAGGCAAGGGTGAGAGGAGCGATCTTCTCACCTCGCTTGCAAAACCCGAGGAGGACCACGACGAGTGGTCCTCCTCTTTTTTGTGTGGTTGGGTTGTGTGGTGAGCGCAAAGGCGTAGCAACGTTAATGAGAATCGACGATGGAGGATAGGGAAATGGAAAGGGAGGACTTGTCTGAAGGGGCGCTCTTGGCACCAGCGCGCTAACTCTCCTAGAAAGACGGTTGAAACAGTTAGGTTCAAGACCCGTCCTCACTCCGCCAGCTCAATGAATTGGCTTTAATGAGAGTCACGCCGTCTATTCCCACGCGTTCTTTCCTGTCGCAACTCGTTAGAAATGTTTTCTTTTTGAAGTCCGGCGTTTGTTGTTGATTGCAACGATGAACTCCTTTTGTCTACGCTTGCGTTGGCCTGGTCGGAGGATAGGGCAATACTGAGGAGTCGAGTTCAACTGAGGACATTTTCATCGAGTCACGACATCCCACGTGTCCTTTCCTTGACAGATGGATGAGCGGTATATAGTTTATAGGTTTCCGCTTCTAGGCTGAATTTGCCATGTTCGAAGCACTCTCTGACAAGCTAAAGAAAGTCCTGAAGGATCTGCGGGGGCAGGGCCGCGTGACCGAGGCGCACATCGAGGCGGCGATGCGCGAAATCCGCATCGCGCTGCTGGAAGCCGACGTCAATTATAAGGTTGTAAAGTCCTTCATAGACCGCGTGAAAGAGAAGGCCCTGGGTCAGGATGTAATGGGTTCACTCTCCCCCGCCCAGCAGGTAGTCAAAGTCGTATATGACGAAATGGTCGAGATGCTCGGTGGGACCTCGACCCAGTTGCTTTTTACGAAGCGCATCCCCAATGTGGTAATGATGGTCGGCCTGCAGGGTTCAGGCAAGACTACCACTACTGGTAAGCTCGCGAGGCTGCTGGCTGATACGCAGAAGCGACGCCTTTTGTTGTTATCGGTTGACGTCTACCGCCCGGCGGCGCGCCAACAACTCTCGATAATTGCGCAAGCGATTGGGCAACCGGTCTTTGAAGCACCTGAGGTGAGCGATCCGCTCGAACTGTGTCGCCGAGCTATGCGCGAGTGCGAACTCACGGGCTACGATACGTTGATCATCGATACCGCGGGCCGGCTGCACATTGATGAAGAGCTGATGGTCGAGCTTCAACAGATCAAGCGCGACACCCAGCCAGCAGAGATTCTATACATTGCCGACGCAATGACTGGCCAGGATGCTGTGCGCTCAGCGCAGGAGTTTCACGAGCGTGTGGGTCTGACAGGCGTGATCCTCACCAAGATGGAGGGTGACACTCGCGGAGGTGCGGCACTATCGATAAAAGAAGTGACCGGCCAGCCGATCAAGTTCATCGGTGTCGGCGAGCGTTACGACGCGATAGAATCCTTCTATCCAGACCGGATTGCGCAACGAATCCTGGGAATGGGCGACGTGCTTTCGCTCATTGAAAAGGTCCAAGCTGAGGTCGATCAGGAGAAGGCCATCGAGCTTCAGCAGAAGCTGGCGCGCGACAAGTTCTCTCTGGAGGATTTCCGGGATCAGCTTCGGCAAATGAGACGGCTCGGATCGCTCGACAAGCTGTTGGATATGTTACCTTCAAATCTGCTAGGCGGACTCAGGGTGACCCCTGAGCAAACTGCCGAAATGGAGAACAAGCTAAAGCTCACCGAGGCCATCATCAACTCAATGACTCCCGCGGAACGGCGTGACCATACGTTGCTCAATGCGTCGCGCCGCAAGCGTATAGCGCGCGGGAGCGGTACTGCTGTGCAGGACGTGAACCAGATGATCAACGAGTACACCGAGATGCGAAAGATGATGCGAATGATGACATCGGGTGGGTTAGGCGGAATGATGGGCGGGCTTGTGGGCGGAGGAGTTCCGGGTTTCGGCTCGGGTGGGCGCCGTAAGGCGACCAAGAGAAGAAAGAAGAAAAAGAAACGGTGATCCCTGGGAGTGCAGGCATCCGTGCCTGTGCGCCTGGCGAAAGCGCTAACTAACGAAGGAGCGGGCCAAGGACGGCTGCCCTTTGAGGATCCAAAGTGGAGGTGAAATTTGCTTTCAATCAGGTTAATGAGAATGGGCGCAAAGAAGAAGCCCTTCTATAGAATCAACGTTACCGAGAAGCGGACGAAGCGTGATGGAAGCTTCGTCGAGATCGTAGGTTATTATGATCCTTGTCGCAATCCGGCCGAGATAAAGATCGACCGCGAGCGACTCAACTATTGGATACAACGCGGCGCACAGCCGTCGGAGACTGTGCGCAGTCTTATCAAACGCACGGCGGAACCTTCGAACGCAGTCTCCGGTGAATGACTGCGCATTCGGGCATTTGCCGCGCCTTGCATTCGTGTTCTCTCTTGGGTTAGCGCCGACGGAGTGGGCTTATGAGCGACGGTTCATTGAAGGAAGTTGTCGAGACCATCGCGAAAGCTCTTGTCGACCATCCCGACGAGGTGGCGGTCATAGAGCTGGAAGGAGAAGCGACGGTCCTTGAACTCAGGGTCGCTCCTCAGGATCTCGGCAAGGTGATCGGGAAACAGGGTCGGACCGCGCGAGCGATGCGAACGTTGTTGCGAGCGGCCGGGATGAAGTTGAGAAAGCGTTTCGTGCTTGAGATTCTCGAGTGAGTACTACAGGCTACAAGCCCCTTGATGATGTCGTTATAGCGCGAGTTGTTAAGGCTCGAGGGATTCGGGGTGAAGTGGCGTGTGTTGTCGAGACCGATTTTCCCGAAAGGTTCTCATCGCTGAAAGAAGCCAGCGTCTGGATGCCTGACGGGACGCGGCGCACACTCAAGGTTGAAGATCACTGGTTTCATAAGGACCGAGTGATCTTGAAGTTTGAGGGCTACGACACGATGACGGCGGCGCGGAACCTGGTGGGCGGGCGCCTGGTGATCTCTGAGCACGATCTGAAGCCGCTTACAGATGGCGCGTTCTTTGAGCATCAATTGATCGGTTCGGTTGCCGTGAACTCAGAGGGGCAAAACCTCGGAGAAGTGACCGGGTTGCTGCGAACGGGAGGGACTGACGTCTTGGTAGTGCGGAGCGAAGACGGACGGGAGCGGCTGATTCCTTTCGCCGATGAGATTTGTATTTGCGTGGATCTGGAGGCGAAACGCATTACGGTCAATCCGCCGGAAGGCCTTTTGGAGTTGTAGATTGCGGAGTTATTTCTGCCGGGCAAAGACGTTATTCGCAATCCGAGATGGCTATGCGCTTCGACATAATAACGATCTTTCCGGAGATCTTCAGTTCGGTCTTTGACTTTGGAATAGTTCGCCGGGCGGTTGAGGCGAAGCTTATCGAGATAAATATTCACGACCTGCGCGATTACACTCACGATCGGCACCGTCAAGTTGACGATCGGCCTTTCGGGGGAGGCGCCGGAATGGTGATGAAGCCCGAGCCGCTATTTCGTGCGGTCGAGGCTGTCACCAGCGATTCACCTGACGCGAGCGTTGCATTGCTCTCGCCGCAGGGTCGCTTGTTCGATCAGGACCTGGCGCGTGAGTATTCGCTGAAGGCGAGGGTCGTTTTGATTTGCGGACGGTACGAAGGCGTCGACGAACGCGTCGTCGAGCACCTGATAACGGACGAAGTATCGGTCGGCGACTTTGTGCTGTCAGGCGGCGAGATTCCAGCGATGGTTGTTGTGGATGCGGTGACACGCCTGATCCCTGGCGCGCTGGGGTGTGAACAGTCAGCCGAACGCGAATCCTTTGTCGGCGGCTTGCTTGATTATCCGCAGTACACGAGGCCAGCGGCGTATCGCGGAATGAACGTACCTGGAGTGTTGCTCAGCGGCAATCACGCTGAGATCGAGCGGTGGCGCTGGCGCAAGTCCATAGAGCAGACATTGCGCCGGAGACCTGATTTGATCACAGCACGAGAGCTCTCGGCTGATCAGCGGCAAGAGATGGAAGAGATTTTGAAAGATATTGATGAAGAGAGAGCAGAATAAAACTAACGAGCGGCGTGTCCGCCGTCAACGAGGTAACTACTATGAATCAAACAGTACAAGCGGTCGAGGACCGTCAGCTACGTAATGATGTTCCCAAGTTTCAGGCGGGAGACACCGTTCGTGTTCACGTTCGAATAAAGGAAGGCGACAAAGAACGCACTCAGGCATTTGAGGGAGTCGTTATAGCGCGCAAGCATTCAGGCGTTCGCGAGACGATCACGGTGCGAAAGACGAGCTTCGGAGTTGGCGTCGAGCGAATCTTCCCTCTTCACGCGACCGTTATCGATCGAATCGAATTGGTGCGTCAAGGTCGCGTGCGACGCGCGAAGCTTTATTATCTGCGCAAGCTGCGCGGCAAGGCCGCTCGAATCCGCGAACGCGACACACGTGGAGAGCGAGCGATGGCCGCTGCCGCTGCTGCTGCCGCCGCTGTAAAGCCGCAAGCCGAATCTACTGAGGCGTCAGCCGTGCCCGAAATCGAGTCCGAGGCTGGCGAATAGCTCGAAGGCTCGCCGCGCGGCGTGAGTTCTTTGTCCTATCTCGAGCGAGCGTGGAAATCTGCTCTGCCGGTTCCACGCTCGCGACTATTCAGCGAACCTTCCTAACGAAAGAAGACAGAGCCGAACACTTTCATGTGTCTTTTTGCGTTCGGCGTCAACGAGAAGAGATGAAGTCCCGGAAAGAAACGCTTGAAGAATTCCTGGCTCTGGATCCTGACGATTCGTTCTCGCGTTATGCGCTGGCGCTCGAGCTTGAGAAGGAAGGCGGAGAAACCGATGCCGTGGCGCAGTTTCGAGAAGTGATAGCTCGAGATCCCGGGTACGTTGCCGCTTACTATCACCTCGGTAAAGTGCTCGCCCGAACAAACCACGTTGACGAAGCACGCGATGTTTATAGCAAAGGCCTAGTTGCGGCGACCGCGGCTAATGATCAGCGCACACGCACAGAAATCCAGGAAGCGCTCGACGCGCTTAACTAGCTCCCGCGGATCGGAAGCCTTGCTCTCGCCCAAGTCCGTTTGATCCTGAAAAACTACAGTGTGGTATAGTGCCGGGTGCGCGACAGGCGGGTCATGCACTTCATTCACTCGAGGAATCGTTATGAAGAGAATGTTCCTGACATCATTGATCGCAATCACCTTTGGAGCGTTTGCGATTGATTGCGCGGCCCAGACTCCAAGCATCGAGCAGTCGCTCAATCTCAAGAGTGCGTCCGCTCCGAGCATCTCGCCCGACGGGCGTTATGTTGCTTACCAGGTTCAGAAGACCAATTGGGAGGAGAATGCGTTCGAGACCGAGTTATGGATAGCTGTTACTTCGACCGGAGAGCGCTACCTACTCACTAACAGCAAGAAGTCGAACACCAGTCCTCGATGGTCTCCGGATTCAAGACGAATCGCCTTCACATCAGACCGGGACGGCAAGCGGCAGATTTACCTGATCGCGCCAAACGGCGGCGAAGCAGTTCCGCTGACGAGTCTCGAGAACGGAGTCTCGTCGATTGAGTGGTCGCCCGATGGCCGCCACATTGCCTTCACCGCTGCTGATCCTGAAAGCAAAGCACGCAAGGATCGTAAAGAGAAGTACGGCGAGTTCGAAGTAGTACAGGATGAATACACCTTCACTCATCTTTGGATCATCGATGTCGCATCGGAGTTCAAAGACAAAAAGCCCGAACCGGTGCGCTTGACCGAAGGATCGAGCTTATCAGTGAGCGCGTTTTCGTGGTCGCCTGATTCAACACGAATCGCTTTCAGCGCTACGAAGGATCCCGATCTCGGCTCGTCTGACACGAGTGATATCTACATGCTGGGAATCAGCGACAAGGTGATAAAGAAGATAGTCGACACAAAAGGCCCCGACGGAAATCCGGTGTGGTCTCCCGACGGAACACAGATCGCTTATCAGACCGCAAACGGTCGCGAGTTCTTTTTCTACGCCAATTCATACATCGCAGTGATCCCTGCCGGAGGCGGCGCGCCGCGCATACTCACCGAGAGTTTCGATGAATCGCCCGGGTTGTTAGATTGGTCGCCCGATGGAATCTACTTCGTCAGTTTGCAAAAAACCTCTTCGCAACTGTTTCGCTTGAAGCCCGCGACCGGAGTGATTGAGCAGGTGAGCAGCCTGGCGGGCTTCGGCTCCTCGCAGTTGTCTTTCACTGCCGATTTCAAACAGACATCTTTCATCGGCGCGGGAGCGAACGACTATCCCGAAGTCTACGTCTCGGCACTCACTCCATTTCAACCAAAGAAGCTCACCGCGATGAGCGATCAGTTGAAAGGCTTTCACCTCGCAACTCGTGAGGTTATTCAGTGGAAGTCGACGGATGGTACTCAGATCGAAGGAGTGCTGATCAAACCGGCGGGCTTTGATCCATCAAAGAAGTATCCGCTGCTTGTCGTGATTCACGGCGGACCGACTGGAGTTGATAGCCCGGTTGTGCGCGGCGACCGATATTACCCGATTGAGATGTTTGCAGCGAAGGGCGCGCTTATCCTGCGGCCCAACTATCGAGGGTCTGCGGGCTACGGCGAGAAGTTCCGTTCGCTCAACGTGCGCAACCTTGGCGTTGGCGACTACTGGGACGTGATCTCGGGAGTCGATCACTTGGTTGCGCAGGGAATCGTCGACCGCGATCGAGTCGGCGCGATGGGCTGGAGTCAGGGCGGCTACATCTCTGCGTTTATCACGTGCAGCAGCGATCGCTTCAAAGCAGTATCGGTGGGCGCTGGCATTTCTGACTGGATGACTTATTACGTAAACACTGACATTCATCCGTTCACGCGGCAGTATCTGAAGGCGACGCCCTGGGACGATGCTGGAATCTATCAGAAGACCTCGCCGATCTCTTACGTCAAGAACGCGAAGACGCCGACGCTTATTCAGCACGGCGAACTCGATAAACGCGTGCCGATTCCAAACGCCTATGAATTGCGACAGGCGCTGGAAGATCGCGGCGTGCCTGTGAAGATGATCGTCTACAAAGGCTTCGGGCATGGCATCGACAAACCCAAGCAACAACACGCAGTGATGGAGCACAACTACGAATGGTTTTCGCGATGGATCTGGGGCGAGAAGCCTGCGCAAGAAGGCAAGTGAACGGTATCGATCGTCGTCGGCAATCATTCGGCCGCGTAGCGAAGAGGATCTCGGACACCGGCTTCGGCAAAGCCTTTGAGCCGGAGCCGGCAGCTGTCGCATTTCCCGCAAGCAAGACCTTCCACTGCTGGATCGTAACAACTATGAGTCAATGAGTAATCAACGCCGAGCTGAAAACCGGTCTTGATGATCTCTGCCTTTGTCATCGCGATCAGCGGTGTATGAATCTTGAGCCGCATGCGGCCTTCGACGCCCGCCTTTGTTGCAAGCCCGGCCATCTTCTCAAACGCCTCGATGTACTCAGGTCGGCAATCAGGGTAGCCGCTGTAGTCCAGTGCATTCACGCCGATAAAAATGTCTTGAGCGCCGAGCACTTCAGCCCAAGCGAGGGCGAACGACAGAAAGATCGTGTTTCGAGCCGGCACGTAAGTCACCGGAATCCCCGATGCGATCTCTTCGGCCCCGCGTTCCTTCGGGACCTCGATCTGATCAGTCAGCGCGGAACCACCGATCGCTCGCAGGTCGAAGTCGACGGTCAGGTGTTTCTCAACGCCCATCGCTTTTGCGACTCTGCTCGCGCTCTCAAGCTCCATTGAATGGCGCTGACCGTAGCGAAACGACATCGCGTAGAGTTCGTAGCCGGCCGACTGCGCGATCGCAAGCGCGGTCGTTGAGTCAAGCCCGCCGCTTAGGAGAATCACTGCTTTTTTCCTTGCCGTCATCCGAATCATTCTAGAAGATCCGCCCAGGCTACCGCGAGGGTGCTTCGCGTGATATCTTCTGATCCGAAAATCGAGGACTGAAGATGAGCTATCAAACGTTTCACCATAATCGAAACTACGGCTGCCGAATTACTGAATTGTCTCTGCAAGGCCATCGCTGCGTTGCGCTCGAAAACGAGAAACTGCGCGTGACAATTATCGCAGACAAAGGC
>JADGNW010000059.1 GCA_017883315.1 Blastocatellia bacterium
GACGTTGATTCATCGGAGTCGTGCCGGCGTGATTGGCGAAGCCTTCGATCTTCACTTCCCATTGCTGGATGCCGACGATGCCTTCGACGACGCCGATGTTGATCTTTTCGGTATCGAGTATTCCGCCCTGCTCGATATGCAGTTCGAGATAGGCGTGAATGTCACCGCGCTTGCGCTTGTTGCTTGCGAGTTTGTCGGGATCGCCGCCGATGAACTTGATGCCATCGCGAATAGTCTTGCCGCTGTTCGTGACGAGGTTCAATTGTTTCTCGGTAAGTTCGCCGCTTATCGCATGACTCCCGATCGTGCCGCCTTCTTCGTTCGCGAAAATGATGATTTCGAGCGGATGACGCGTAGTGAGTTTGTTCTCAGCCAAAGTCTGGGCGACTTCGATCGCGCCGAGCGAGCCAACGTCACCATCGTAATTGCCGCCTTCGGGTACCGAGTCGATGTGCGAGCCGATCACAAGCGGCTTCAAAGTCGGATCGCTTCCAGCACGGCGGCCGACGAGGTTGCCGGCTGCATCTATGCTGACATCAAGCCCGGCGCTTCGCATCAAGCCCATCGCGTACTCGCGCCCCTGGCGGTCTGCTTCGCTGTACGCGATTCGGCTTACGCCTCCTTGCGGGTTCTTGCCGAACTGAGAAAGCGCGGTCAGGTGCTCAACGATGCGAGGACCGTTTACTCGCAGCGCCAATTGAGGGTGCCTTAGCGGCAGCGCAATCACTGCGACTGCGCAGAGCAGACTAAGACCGAATGCTCGAACAGTTATCATAGTTATCATTTGAAGATCACTCGCAAGAACCTTCGGCTGCCGACTTGAATCAGCGCTTCATTTCCGGATTGCGACCCGAGTTCCAGCTTCACATCGTTCACTCGGTCGCCGTTTACTCGCACACCGCCTTGCGCTACGAGCCGCTGAGCCTGGGCGACGGAGGGCGCGAGACCATTTGTCACCATCAGTTTGACCAGCCTGATTGGGCCCGCAGGTTTCTCAATGGTTGGAACATCAGATGGCGTCTGATGCTCGCGAAACATTCGATCGAACTCGCGGCTCGCTTCCTCTGCTTCGGATTGAGAATGAAAGTCGGCGATGATGCGGCGTGCGAGCTCAGCCTTCAGGTCGCGCGGGTGACGATCGCCTCGAGATACCGCCTCGGTCAGAGCCGCGATTTCGCTCAGAGACAAATCGGTCAGCAGCTCGTAGTAGCGCCACATCAAATCGTCGCTGATCGACATGACCTTCCCGAACATATCGCCCGGTGATTCGGTGATGCCGATGTAGTTGCCGAGGCTCTTCGACATCTTCTGCACGCCGTCGAGCCCTTCAAGCAGCGGCGTCGTCATGATGAGCTGAGGCTCTTTCACACCGTAGGCCTGCTGAATCTGACGAGCCATCAAGAGATTGAATTTCTGATCCGTTCCGCCTAACTCGACGTCCGCTTCGAGCGCTACGGAGTCGTAGCCCTGCGCGAGCGCGTATAGCAATTCGTGCAAGCTTATTGGCGCTTGTGACTGAAAGCGTTTCTTGAAATCTTCCCGCTCGAGGATTTGGGCGACCGTTGCTTTTCCGGTGAGCCTGATGAAATCATCGGCGCCGAACTTTGAAAACCACTCGTTGTTGAATCTGATCTCGGTGCGCTCGCGATCGAGCAGCTTGAATATCTGCTGCTTGTAGGTTTCGGCGTTTTCATCGATCTGTTCTCGCGTAAGCGCGGGTCTGGTTGCCGATCGTCCTGACGGATCGCCAATCATCCCAGTGAAGTCGCCGATCAAAAAGATGACTGTGTGACCGAGCTGCTGGAAGTGACGCATCTTGCGAATGAGCACCGTGTGTCCGAGATGAATGTCAGGTGCAGTCGGATCGAACCCGGCTTTCACTCGCAGAGGCTTGCCGGTCTTCGCGGAGCGTTCGAGTTTCCGCTGAAGCTCGTCTTCGGGGATGCAATCGACCGATCCTTTTTTAAGGAGTGCTAGTTGTTCGTCTATAGTCACGCAGTCTCTCCGTGCTGAAGGCGATCCGAGGCCTCACGTTTAGCCGCGAGCCGCGCGCGAATTTCTGTGAGCCTTGGATCGACGTTGCGCGCGACTCCGCGGCTGCGACGTGATGTTTTGCTTCGTCGGGCGCGCCCGCTTTCGTTTAGCTATTAACTGACGCACTTCTGGCACGAGAGCGACGGCGACTTCCATCGTGGTGCTTTCAAGAGCTGTTTCAATTTCAGCCGCAGCTTCTTCATCACTTTGCGATTCGTAATATTCGAGCACGCGACGAACTCGCGCCTCATTCCATCCGCGCGGATATTTTTCAGCACTCATGGTTTCTTCCTTCGTTTACGGCGGATTGCCGGCTTTGCCTTTGGACCCAAAGCCTTAGACGCGCTCGATTGTGATTGACGTAACAGGGTCTTTCACAGCGTGGCCTGGAATACGAGAGTCGACAGCTTCAGACAACGCTTGTGGTCGGCCTATGCCGCGGGCAATCGCCGCTTCCGCATGGCGTCGAGCCGCATCCGCTTGGTCAGGATGGCCGATCGTTATTACTACGCTCAATGCCCCCTCGACGCCTCCAGAGAAGCCGAACTCATATTTATCTGGTTACCAGATAAGATTCCAGCGCCACTCGTGTCACCAATAAACTCCCAAACGATTTCTCCGTAACCTCGGCGCCTCCATTGATCACCGCCCCGATAATCGGATGAAAGAGTTTTATTCGGTTTCCGCATGACATTCCCGATCCCTTGCGGTTCATGGTGAATCTCCTGGTTCTTCACGCCACGACCGCGCCCTCGGCTGGAATCGGGAGTTATACGGCTACAGGCGTAAGGGTGAATACTCGGCCGTGTTGTGCTGCTGATTTAACATCACCGCGACGTAGCGCTTCCCTGATATCATCAAGTTTGTAAGCGTCGTCCAATGATAGATACGGAGACCATTCGTCTCCAGTCTCCAGTAGCTCCACATCAACTTCGGCTACATACTGTCCTTCATGTATCAGCTTGGTGCGAACTCGCTTTTTCATTGCTTTCTCCGCAAGAACCCCTCTTCCCACAACTCCTGGGCTGGTCTATACGCGGTCACCAGAACCGCCGGACCTGTGTTACCCTTCGGTATCCCCCAGACGACGTGTATGAGCCTGTTTCTGCTATCTGTTTCCAATACTAGGACACACGGACCCTTCGGATATTCCGGGTAATCCTCTACAAGAATCGCGACTGCAATTCCGGCTATCACGTCACGGGCAAAGATAGCATCTGCCGACAACTCGTCATACCCATGTTCAGAAACACGGACGGCGCCTTCCTGAACCAGCCGCCGAATACGGTCAAGTGTGATGCTCAACTTTGTCTCTCTTGCTCTCGAATATTCCTAATACCCAACCGGAACGCCGCCCGATCTCGGATCAGAAGCGCCCAATCGCATTCCACTCTTTGGGTCGATCATCACGCCTTCGGCGTCGCCCAGGTGTCCCGGCTTCTCGGCGAAGACGTGTCCCTTCTTTTCCAGAGCGCTTCTCGTGTCGCGGTTGATGCCGAGCTGCTCGAACTGGATTCGATCCGGCATCCATTGAGCGGCGCGGCGATAGCGGAGCCCAGGAGCGATTCGTTTAGACGGTCATGTGCGGCGCGTCAATGCCGACAACTTGCCAACATGCTTCCATAGTATCCGCTGACAAATCAGCGCCGCATTCCCATTCGACAAAATACCCTCCATTGAAAATTTTTAGAAATTCGTTGGGATCTCGATTCTCATTGAACGCCCCGTATTCTAAATAAGGGCTAACATCAAAACTGCCGAAGCGGCCGTCGTCTGCAACGATGCGTAGCACCCAATTGGGTTGTAGGTGGAGTTCCTCGATTCCCATAATTACGCTGCTAATCTCACTGCGACCGACACGCCGGCCTTCGCGCACAAGCCCACCAGGTAGTCGAGCGAGAGCTTGTCCACCTTGTTGCGTGCGATCTCGGAGATGCGCGGTTGTACCACACCGAGACGCGTGGCCGCCTGCGCTTGGGTCAAACCCTCGCGGGCCATCCATTTCCGTAGCGCCTCGGCCAGTTCACAACGCAGCAGCATGACGGCCGCCTCATGCGGCGGAAATCCAAGATCTAGAAATACATTGCCGCTGCCCTGTGTGATGCGCTTGCTGGTTCTTTTCATTGTTGCTCTCCGATCAGCTTGTAACGCCTCGCCGCGAGTTCGATGTCCGCCTGCGGGGTCTTCCGTGTTTTCTTCTGAAAGGCATGTAGCACGTAAACCGCATGCTCGAACTTTGCCACGTACATCACGCGAAACGTGCCGGCTTCGTCGCGCACGCGAATCTCATAGGCGCCCGGCCCCACGCTCGGCATGGGCTTGAAGTCTGCGGGCTCGCGGCCCACTTGTACCATGAACAATTCGTAACCGGCGCGTCGACGTGCGGACTCGGGGAAGGCTGCCAAATCCTCGCGGGCCGTACCAACGAAACACGCCAGCTTCATCTCGCCTACTATACGAACATTCGTATATCAGAGCAAGGCTTACAGGCCTAATACCCAATCGGGACGCCGCCCGATCTCGGATCAGAAGCTCCCAGTCTCATTCCGGTTTTCAAGTCGATCATCACGCCTTCAGCGTCGCCCATGTTTCCCGGCTTCTCCGCGAAGACGTGGCCCTTCTTTTCCAGAGCGCTCCGAGTGTCGCGATTTATGCCCAACGGCTCGAAGGCTATCCGATCCGGCATCCATTGATGATGAAATCGAGGTGCGTCGATCGCCTGCTGGATGTTCATCCCGAAGTCAATCACGTTCACGACTACTTGTAGAACAGTGTTGATGATCGTAGGGCCGCCGGGGCTCCCGATCGCAAACCAGACCTTGCCGTCTTTCATTACGATCGTAGGAGTCATTGCCGAAAGCGGGCGTTTGCGAGGCGCGATGGCGTTGTTCTCGCTCTGTAGCAAACCGTACGCGTTGGGCACGCCCGGCTTCGAAGTGAAGTCGTCCATTTCGTTGTTCAGCAACACGCCGGTGCCTCGCGCCGTAGCCCCCGACCCGAAGCCGCCGTTCAGAGTGTAGGTGTTCGACACTACATTGCCTTCTTCGTCGATCACCGTGAAGTGCGTCGTCTGCGTCGATTCGTAACCGGCCGGAGCGCCCGCGCGAATCTTCTCGCTTGGTGTCGCGTGATTCGGGTCGATGGTCTTTGCAAGATCGTCCGCATACTTCTTGGAGATCAACCCTTCGAGCGGGACTTTGACAAAGTCAGCATCGCCCATGAACTCAGCGCGATCGGCGAACGCTCGACGCTGTGCTTCAACCAGCAAGTGAATCGTGTCCGAGGAGCCAGGTCCCATCTCGGCGAGGTTGTAATGCTCGAGAATGTTCAGCATCTCCAGCAGCGCGGCGCCACCCGAAGACGGCGGAGGCATCGTCACTATCTCGTAGCCGCGATACGTTCCCTTGACCGGTTTGCGCACTGCCGGCTGGTACTCCTTCAGGTCCTGTTCGGTGATCAAGCCGCCGTTAGCTTTCATGTCTTCCGCGATCAACTGCGCGGTCTTGCCTTCGTAGAACTCTCGCGGGCCTTTCTCTTTCAAACGAGTGAGCGTCTCTGCAAGCTCGGGTTGAACCAGGCGCTCGCCTTCCTGATAGAACCTACCGTCGCGCAGAAAGATTCGCTTGCTGTCGGGGAACTGAGTGAGGAGCTTCGATGTACCCTCGAGGCCGCGAGTCAGGTGGTAATTCATCGTGAAGCCATCGGCGGCCAGCTTGCGCGCTGGCTCAATCACGTCGGCCCATTTCAGCTTTCCGTGGCGCTCGAGCGCGAGCGACAAGCCGGCTACTGTTCCCGGAACGCCGACGGCCCGATACCCGACGGTGGACGCGCCTTTGATCACATCGCCTTTCTTGTCGAGGTACATTTCGCGCGAGGCGGCTAGCGGGGCGCGCTCGCGATAGTCGATGATCTCGGTGTCGCCATTCGCGCGGCGAATCATCATGAAGCCGCCGCCGCCGATGTTTCCCGCTGCCGGCCAGGTCACGGCAAGCGCGAGTCCGACTGCCACTGCTGCGTCAATCGCATTCCCGCCTCGCTGCATGACTTCTACGCCGACGCGCGAAGCGATCTCGCTAGTCGAGGCGACCATCCCGTGGCGCGCTCGGACAGGCTCACGCGACGCGGCGCGTGGAGCGATGCTCATCGACGCGACGATTAAGATCGTCAGCAAAATTGCACAGGCTTGTCTTTTCATATTTATCACCGATGGGCGAGAGCCGTTAACCACAAATCATAGAGTATCGCTACCGATACATCCCCACGTACCACACGATTAACGGCTGCCCAACCAACAGCGCTATTATTGCAGCGGGACCGAGAAAGACTCCGAACGGGATTTGCATTTTCATGCTGCCGCCGCGAAGCAGGATTAAAAATATCCCGATCAATGATCCGAGCAATGACCCGATGAAGATTGTCAGCAACGTGAGCTGCCATCCGAGAAAAGCGCCTACCATCAGCATCATCTTCACATCGCCCAATCCCATTCCTTCAACGTGTCTCAAGCGGTAATAGACCTCACGCACCAGCCAGAGGCTGCCGCCGCCGATTGCAGCTCCTAACAATGAGCCGAAAAACGACCGAGCCCAAATCGGCGCGCCCCCGAGCCCAAAGAGATTCGGCGTGTGAGCTAGAATCCATGGATCAGGAGCTAATGCGCGAAGCATCAGCAGCAACGCCAGCCCCGGATAAGTGATTGCGTTCGGCAGCAGCTTATATCGCAAATCGATGAAGACCAGCGGAACGATCAACGAGACGAACACGATGTCGGCCAGCAGAGGCAGCCACGAACCGGTGCTGATCTGATCGCGGTGAATTATGAACAGCAGAACGTAGAGGCACGCTACTAACAGTTCAACCGCCGGATAGATCGGCGAGATTCGCGCGCGACAGCTTCGACATCGCGCCCGAAGGATTGCGTAGCTGACGACAGGAATGTTGTCGTACCAACTGATTGCCGCGTCGCAAGCTGGGCAATGCGAGGCGGGTAAAACGATCGACTCGCCCAGCGGCAAGCGGTAAATGACTACGTTGAGGAAGCTGCCGATCAGCAGTCCAAAAATGAAAGCAGCGATTCCAAAAAAGTACGGCGGGAGATATTCCATTGGTGTCTTTCAGCTCGAACCAGTCCGCTGATTGGAGTGACGCGGCACGCACTCTCGCTCTTGAAAGCAGCGCTACTGTATCGATGTGCCGTGATCAGCGATGAACCGTTCGATCATCTGGATTAAATTAGCATTCTCTCTCTTGCCCAGGTGTAATTCAAGCCTCTACAGCAAATAGCGGCTCGCTACTGAGGTTGGTCAGTCGCGTAGGCCACAATAAGGCCACAATTACCGACGATCTCCTGCGCAAGCAGTGCGGTCGCTTCTCGCGCCGAGCTGTCCGTATGCGTGTAGATGTTGCCGGTTGTGTTGATCGTGCTGTGACCAAGAAGCTCTTGATCTAGCTTCAAGTCCTTCGTCGCTCCGTACACGATTGAAGCCACGCTATGGCGAAACAAGTGAAACCCACGCTGTCCCTTGACGGGTTGGATTCCAGCACGCAGAAGCGCCGGTGATAGAACATAGTCTCGAACGTGTTGTTGACTGAACGGCGATCCGTCATCACGCGCGAAGACAAAATCATCCGGCGCCGTGAACCTCGAGCGCAGATTGTGAACCCTCAACGCATCGACCAGCGCCTCCGGCATATGAATCTGGCGCTTGCTCCGCTTTGTCTTTGGTTTCAATAGCTGGCGCTGCCACATAGACATCGGCGGCGAACCCGCTACCTCGCGCCGCTTCATCACCTCCGCGATGTCTGAAGGCGTGATGTCCCGAATTGACTTCTTACCTACGAAAGGCAAGACGTAGGTCTTGAGCAGAGAGTCGTAGTTGTACGCGGTCGAGACTTTCACTCTCTTAATGACGTGATCCTGCCACCGCGGTCCTTTGACAAATCCAGCCATCGTTATCACTTCGGGTTCCCGGCTCTCTACTGTGGACCTGGCCCGTCTCTTCCGTGGCCCGCACTTTATTGACCGGAAAGCTCGAAGTCAAACCGTCTCTCGCGCCGGCGACGGATTCCTGACGCGCGAGCCAGTCTTGAAACGCCGAAGACGCTGGATCGAAGCGAGAATATTTGCCGAGTTTAATATGTCTCACCAATCGACTCGAACAGCGAATCGGCCGCATTCACAGGTGCGGCCAGCGACGCACTACCTCAGGAGGCAAATCTTCAAACACTTAGAGGCAGCTATTAACCGGCTGCCTCTAGGTGTTTGACCGGTATGTGACCGGACTTCCGGCTCGCCGACACATTTTCAACAGTGCGGCGCTTTCTCTCGTCGGTCGCGTGGGTATAGCGAGCCGACAGCTGAATTGTACTGTGCCCCAGGATAGTCTGCAATCGTGAAGGTATCAGCCATCACAATCCGGCGTGTCGTGCGTCACTGACACAACCTGCCTCCGGGTGGTCTACTGCACCTTAATAAGGTTTAAACAAGGAGTTAACTCCATGGACCTATTTAACTGGTCAAGATCGGAATTTGAATACGGACGAAGAGTTCTGAATTCTGGCGTGGAGGGAGCATGCTCAGGTCGAGAAACATTCCTCAATGGCAGATCTCTGACTCCCTTTCTAGGCGAGGCAGCTCGAAATGCGTTGACGACCGCGGGTGTTGGAGCGTGCGTGGGCATGTTGAGCGGTTATCGAGGAAACAGGCGCAGGTCGATCGGCAGAATTTTGGGGTTCGGTCTCCTGGGTTCGCTTATCGGATTCGCGTCCGGTGTAGCTTGGGAAAGCCGTGATTTGACCGCCAGCGTCGCTGCTAATGCGTTGAGAGACATCGGCAGAGTGAGCGATGAGCACTGGCTTGAGAAGCATCCGATCGACTATGCATAGGCGACGGCCGTTTCGCGTGAAGCCTATCTCCTCGGGATCCTTTTGCTCAAGACTACCTCAAGGGGGCGGCAATGGTTTCGAGTAAAGCAGTACAGGAACGGATCGAGGTCCGACCTGCCGCAAAAAGCCTCAGGGAAGAACGAATTGCCTACCTGGAGGGACTGGTCAGTCAAGCCCTAAGCGCCGCCGCTGTCTTTACCCAATTCACTCAAGAGGACGTCGATCACATTGTCAAACCGATGGTACTGGCCGGACTGGAACAAGCTCAATACCTGGCCCGTCTGGCAATTGAGGAAACCAAGCTCGGGGTTCTGGAAGACAAAGCCCTCAAAAACATGGTGGCCACGGAGTTCGTCTACAACTACGTCAAAGACAAACGCACTGTTGGCGCCATTCGCGAGTTTCCCGAACGTGGTCTGGTGGAATTGGCCGAACCGATTGGGGTTATTTTTTCGCTCACACCAATCACGAACCCCACGTCAACGGTCCTCTTTAAATGCATTATGGCGATCAAGACGCGGAATGCAGTCATCTTCAGTCCCCACCCCAGGGCCTGGCACTGTTGCCACGAGGCCGTACGGATCATGTACGAGACGGCAGTGAAGCACGGCGCGCCCGAGGGTGTTTTCAGTTGCCTGGAGTCCCACAACCTCGAGGATAACGCCTACCTGATGGGGCACAAAGATGTGGGCCTGATTGATGCGACCGGTGGGCCTGGCGTAGTTAAAGCCGCGTATAGCTCTGGCAAACCCGCCTTAGGGGTAGGGCCGGGCAATACGCCAGTCTATCTGGAAGCAACGGCGGATCTAAACATGGCGGTGGTGGA
Source organism: Blastocatellia bacterium (assembly GCA_017883315.1). GTDB lineage: Bacteria > Acidobacteriota > Blastocatellia > UBA7656 > UBA7656 > Onstottus_A. Next base: position 9,746 of record JADGNW010000059.1, read on the forward strand.
TATCATCACCTCCAAGACTTTTGACAATGGAACGATATGCGCCTCCGAGCAGACGCTGGTGATTGACGATGAGATCTATGAACTCACGCTGAAGAAGTTTGCGGATTTGGGCGCGCATGTCTGCAACGACAAAGAGACAGAGTTGCTGGGGCGCACGGTAATCGATCCCGAAACCGGGTTCATGCGGCCCATGGCCGTCGGACAGAAAGCCACCGATATCGCCCGTCTGGTAGGCCTTTCGGTCAAGCCCGATACCAAACTCTTGATTGCGCCAATTCAAGGTGTAGGCCGCAAGCATCCGCTGTCGGCCGAGAAACTGTGCCCACTGCTCGCGGTTTATCGCGCGAAATCCGTTGATGAGGCGCTCAAGGTTTGCATCGATGTGAATCATGCCGGTGGGCTGGGACACACAGCGGTCGTTTTCTCGCGCAATGATGAGGTCATCCGAAAGTTCGGTGAGGTGATCAACGCCGGGCGTATCATCGTAAATTCGCCCGGATCCATCGGAGCTGTCGGCGGCGTTTATAACGATATGGTGCCCACCTTTTCATTCGGGTGTGGAACCGGCGGCGGCAACTCCACGATGGACAACGTCAATGTATATAACTACCTCAACATCAAGCGCGTGGCTAGAAGGACGCAAGCGCATATGTGGTTCCGTGTTCCCAACCAAATCTACTTCAACATGAACGCCGTGGAGAATGTGCGCAATCTGGCATCGCGCTCGACCATCATTATTACTAATCCAGCTCTGGAGCAAATCGGCTATGTAGACATTGTCCGGCGGCATATTCCAGCATCAACTCTGGTCCACGTGTTAGTCATTCCCGATGCGGAGCCCGAGGCCACGGTCATTGCGCAGGGAGTGGAGGCACTCAACCTCTACAAAGTCGACCAAATCATCGCGCTGGGCGGCGGGTCTGTGATCGACGCGGCGAAGATCATGAAACTCAAGTACGAATCGCCGGAGGCTGACTTGGAAGAACTGGCGGCGCCGTTCATGGACATCCGTAAGCGCGTGGTTGAGTACCCGACCGAGAAGACCAACCACGCACGGTTGGTCGCCATCTCGACCACCAGCGGGACAGGGAGCGAGGTCACTCCATTCGCCGTCCTGACTGACAAAGAACGCGGACGCAAGGTGACGCTGGTCGACTACTCGCTAACACCCGACGTGGCGATAGTCGATCCACAGTTCGTTATGTCGATGCCGAAAAGGCTCACCGCTGATACCGGCATCGACTGTTTGACCCACGGACTGGAGGCCGGGGTCTCGATTTATGCGTCGCCCTACACCGACTCCAACGCTATGCAAGCGATTCGGCTGGTGTTCAAGTACTTGCCAATCGCTTACGAGCGCCCCGGCGATGAAGAGGCGCGCAGCATGATGCACAATGCCGCCTGCATAGCGGCGATTGCGTTCTCCAACGCGGCAGTGGGTGTCAATCACGCTCTAGCTCACGCATTCGGTGCGCGTTTTGGGGTCGCACACGGCCTTGCCAACGCGCTCATGTTGCCGCATGTCATTGCATACAACGCGTCGGTGCCCACCAAGTTCATGCCATCGCCGAATCAGCGGGGATATGTTGCGCATAAGAAGTATGCAGTGATCGCCGACTTGCTAGGTCTGGGCGGTTCTACAGTTGAGGAAAAGGTTAACAACCTCATAGCAGCGACTGAACAGTTACTCGACCAATTAGAGATTCCGCGTTCGATTGCGGCCCTCGGCATATCGAAGGAAGAATTCGAGGGGGCAATGCCTGATTTGGCGCGTATCGCCTTTGACGATCCTTCCTGGCGCTCGAATCCTCGCATGCCTCTGGTGA
>JADGNW010000368.1 GCA_017883315.1 Blastocatellia bacterium
AGTGCAAGATGTCCGCCGGGAAGTGCGAGACATAAGACAGGTGATCTTTAAGCCTGCTTAACCAGCCTGTCACCCAACGGTCCGCAAATCCTTCTCAGAAGAACCGGATCACGATGCTGCTGATCGGTACTGTGGGCTCGTTCCGGCAAGCTCCGCAATCATCGAGTCGAGCGTTGCCGCTATCGCTACTCGATCGAATTTCAATCCGATCATCGGGATGAACACACGGTCACGAGTCGCGCCTTTGATCTCTCTCAACAACAGACGACAGAACGCCGCTACTACATCTTCATCAAATTGCTTTCCGGTCTGCAGCCGAAAATCTGAGAGCGTCTGCTCGAGCGTCAGTCGCGAGCGATAAGGACGATCCGTCATCATCGCGTCAAACGAATCGGCAAGCGTGACTATCTTTGCTCCAAGCGGAATCTCGTTGCCACGCAGGCCCTGAGGGTAGCCGGTGCCGTCAACCTTTTCGTGATGGCACTTGGTCATATAGGCGATCTCGTCCCACGGATGCCGGATGTTCGACAGTATCTCGAAGCCGGTCGTCACGTGTCTGTTCAGCTCACCGAACTCTTTCTCAGTTAGCGGGCGCGGGTTATTGATAATCGCGCGATCAACCGTGATCTTGCCGATGTCGTGCAAGTAACCTGCGACACCGATATGATCGAGCTCCTGGCCGGTAATTCCCATCTCTTTTGCGATAGCTTCCGCGTACCTGGCTACACGATCCGAATGCCCGCTGGTGTAAGTGTCTTTGAGATCGATGGCCGCGCCGAAGGCGCGAACGGTGTCTCGATAGATCTGGCGCATCTCGCCGTAGAGCCGCCGGTTCTCTTCTGCCTTACGTTTGAGCGAGACGAGCAGCCGATGATTGTAGAAGGCTATAGCGATGCTTCGCGAGATCGCGCCAACGAACTCGATGTCTTCTTCGGAGTATTCTTCGCGAGTGAACTTCTCGGAGAGGAATATCAATCCGATGAACTCGCCGCGCGCGATCATCGGCACGGAGATATGCACACGCAGTCGCTTGAGTAGCTCCCGGTTGCGTTCAGCAAAGTCCGCGAGCCCATCGCTCTCGCCTTGAATCGCGAGCGGGGTCACTCGCCTGGTGAGCAGCTCGACTTCTTCTCGGTCGAGGGCGATGCGTTGACCGACTGCGCCGGCCAATCCCTTTGCGGCAACGATCTTCAACTGGCGGGGCTTCGCCGTGTAACGCGCGATAGCGCCGCGAGGAATCGCCAAGGCGCCGAGCAACGTATGAAGCGACGCACGTGTTACCTCTTCGAAGTTGTGCGTCGAGCTGATCTCGGCAGCCAGTTCAGTCAGCGCAGTGAAGTTGTGCAGCATTCTTCTGCGCGAGAGGTCCGGTTTCATTTTCCGTTTTCCATTTGTCATTTGCTATTTTCCATTTGCGAGGTTGTCCATTTTCTATTTTGTTATCTCATTCCCATTGATTATCGAAAAACAAGCCTATCATCCGCCAAATGAAAAATGACAAATGGAAAATGGAAAATAAAGTTCTTAAACCACCGCTTGCCCAACTTCCCCGGTGAGCTTTAACAATGCGATCTCTTCGGTGTCCACCATCTCGACGTGAGACATCAGGCCCAGCATCTCAAACAACTCGCGATTTGAAGCGTTCAGATTGGAGAGCACCAGCAAGCCTTGCACGTGATTCACCGACTCGATGACGCCGAGCAGAATCGAGATGCCGATGCTGTTGATCAACTCCGTCTCTTCGAAATTGATGACGATGCGCCGGACACCGCTCGTCAGGAATTCCTGACACTGGTTCTCGACGTCTTCTCCCCTTAGCTGATTGAGGTAAGGACCGGGATAGATCACCGCCGCGTCCTCGACTAGCTTTGCTCTGATTTCAGCAACACTCATAGCAGATCCTCCAAAGATCGAGAATCGTAGATAGAGAATCGAGGATTGAACCGGCTCCTCGATCGTCGATTCTCAATTCTCCATTCTCGATATTCGCGATGTTCCTGCTATTGGCTGCCGGGGCGTTTCAGGTACTTGGTCATTGTCAGGCGCGCGCCATCGTCGGTTCGTTCAAACTCGACTTCATCCATCAGTGCGCGGATTATTTGAAGTCCGCGGCCGCGCGCGGCCTTCACCGGCTGGGCTGCAACCGAGGGGGTCGATTGTCGGTCAGCCCTGCCAAACGTTTTGCCCTTGTTGGACACGGTGATTATAAGCCTATTGTCGTCGATTGCGAAGCGCTGATGTATTTTTCTGTCAGGACTGTCACCATGCTCGGCGGCGTTGATGCAAGCTTCGATCAAAGCCGTCTTGATCTGATTGATCGCCTCCTGATCGAAATCAGCCGCGCGCGCGATCTGCTCTGCGGTGCGAGCGGCGATCAGCTCGGCTTCGTCTTCGATTGGAATAACGAGCTCGAATACGGTCGCAGGACGCGCTTCACCGCCCAGCGCGAGCTTGTCCATGTAGTCCTGAATTAGATCGAGATTCGAATAGGTCGAACGGTGAGCCTGTAAGTTGGTTTGTAAGTTTGCTAACCGTTCGGATGCGACAGCGGAGAACCCTTCCTTGCTGACGTACCAGCTAACCACGCGCGCGGCGGCGTTGGTCTGGGCTGTTCGCTCGGACGACATCGCCGTCTCGAGTCGTTGGTCGATCCGTCCGATCGTCTCGACATCGAGCGGCTCTTTTGAGTTGATCAGCGCAACGAGCCACAGAACTTCGTTGGCTTCGGTGTAGATGCCGCCCTCGAACCCGGTTGCCGCAAACAATCGGCAGCTCACTCCGGCCTCGTCGACCGGGCCGAGGTCGTTGACGACGACGATCTGAGGCAGTCGCACGCGCTCCGGTTCATCGTCTAAAGCTCGCCGCACTTGCACGCGGCTCATTCCGCGATAGCGCTTGTCAAAAGCAGCGTGATGAAACAAGCTCGAAGGTATGCTCTGAAAATCGAACCGCGATAACACCTCGATGAGCTGAGACTGGATCGCGCGATTGTATCGAGACATCATCAGCCGATACGAATGCTTGAGCTTCTCGCCAAGCAACTCCTCGCCGGCGGCGGGCCTGGGCACCCCTGCGATCTCGCTGCGATACTTTGCCCGAACGTAATCCGAAAGCACCGGATCGCCTGGAGCGCTCACGAAACCGTAGCTCGCATCCAAAAGCTCACGCGAGTGCATGCGTTCGATTAGTGCTTCGGCATCGACTGTGTGCCCAGATGTGTACTTAGTTACACGTTCCACGATCGCGTCAATCGGAATCGAAGAGCCGGCTTCGATGAGCAATGCGCTCGCTTCAAGCATCGCGCGGCCGTTGCGTGCGTCCGAGGAGGCATCTCGAAATAAAGCGTCGAGGTAATGACCGATGCGCCCGCTCACAACTTCGCTGGTGTAGATCCGCTCGAACTCGATAAACGTCTGAAGCCTTGAGCCTCGCGAGGCCGCCGCATCCACAATCGCTCGCGTGTAGAAAAGGTCGCGATCTAGCTGCTGGCTCATCAACTCGATTGTCGAATCGCCTATTTCAATTCCGCGAGCTTCCGCGAGGCGGCGGACGAGTTTCTCGTAATCATCTTCGCCCAACCGATCGAGGCGAATCATCTCGAGTTTATCGAACAGTTCCCCATCCGGCGGGATCAACTCGATCATCATGCGCTGCATACCGGCGAGCATGTACGTCGCGCTCTCATCCGAACCGCGGTTCGTCAGGGTTCGCAAGAATTCCGCTCGGAGCTCGGTGCCCGCAAGGAGATGCCAGTCGTCAATCATCACAAGCGGATTGAGCTTCGCGTAAGAGCCGGCGGCGGCCGGTGTTGAAAGGGCGCAGCGCACAAGCAGCGACTCATCCCCAGACTCCAGAGCCCGAATGAATGAATCGATAAGCGACGTCACCCACGGATGGTCTTCGGGTGACGCCGCGCGGGCGATAAGCGCAAGCGGCTCATTTCCGGAGATCAATCTTGCGTTGTTGGACCTGAATGCCAGGAACTGCGCAAGACACTGCGAGAAATAGTCGCGCGCGAACTCTTCGGGTTCGACCGACGAACGTCTGAGAGCGAAATAAAACGGAATGACCTGGCCGCGCTCGTTGAAGAGACAGTCGAAACTCTGGCGGAGGACTTCGGTCTTGCCCGCTCTCTGCGCGCCAAGCAGAAACGCATTTGAAGACGACCCGGCTTGCGCCAGGGCGCACACTCTCCGCACTTCGGCCCCACGGCCAACGAACTCGTCGCGCGAGAGGCGGCTTAGAATCTGTGCTGACGGTGTATCGCTCATCTGCTAATTAGCGGCGTTCGCATCCTCATAAATCGCGACGCAGTTGCGCCCTCGCGCCTTTGCTTGATAAAGCGCGCGGTCCGCCGTGTCCATAATCGCAAGCGGGCTTTGCCGTGAAGCGCTGAAGGACGAAATCCCGATGCTGATGGTAACTCGCGCCATCGGGTCTCCCTGCTCACGGCTGTACTCTGTCTCACACACGGAATTTCGCAATCGCTCGGCTATTCGCGCGGCGTCGCCGAGTTCGGTTTCGGGAAGCACGATGCAAAACTCGTCACCCGCGAATCTTGCAGACATGTCGATCGCGCGAATCGACGCGCGCAATATCTGGGCCGTCTTTACCAGCACCCGGTCGGCGTTCGTGTGACCATAGATGTCGTTGTAACTCTTGAACCGATCGACGTCGATTATCATGAAAGACAACGGCGTGTTGTAGCGCTTGGACCGCTCAACTTCTTCAAAGAGTCTCTCCTGGAGATAGCGGCGATTGGGCAACCCGGTAAGCGGATCCGTCAAAGACATCTGCTGAAACGTCTCCGCCTTTTTCGCCCATTCGGTTCGATCGATTATCAACGCCAGATGAGGAGCAATCATGTCCAGCATAGTCAGATCGTCGTTCTCGTAAGGGAGGCCGTCCGCTCGATCCGTCAGATTGAGCACCCCAATCTTGCGAAGTCCAAGTGTGATCGGATAGCTGATAAAAGACTTGGCCCTGTAGCGCCCCGGGGCGGCGCGTGTAATACGCGGGTCGCTATCAACATCGCGAACTACCAGCGGCGTTCCGCTTGCCAAAACCGCACCGGCTATGGGATCCCCAAGCATAACGCGAACCGCGCCGATAGCCTCAGAATCAGCTCCCAGAGCCGCTTCCATGACAAGCTCGTTGGATTCCTGATTGAGGATCATCAGCGAGCTGCGCTCGGCCTTCATAATCTCGCTGAACTTTGCGAGGAGCGACTCATAGACCTTCTGCGATTCGAGCGAGGACGCTATGGTTCGAAGGAACTCGTAGAACTGCCCGATCGAGTGCCTCCTGCTTTCGAGTTGATCGGTGAGCCGAACGATCTCGAGCTGAGCGTCCAACAGCGTCGGCGGTCCTTCGGAAACCTGCGCTTGTTGCCGATCAGACTTTCGCGCATTTTGAAAGTGATAAGAGGCAGTCGAGCCTACAAGGTCCGCTGCCTGCTCCAACTCGCGAGCATCTATGAACTTTATGTTCTTGAGGCATTCGCCGCTCGCGAGTGCCGGTAGATCTTCGTACCTTCCGAGAAATTCCGCATATTCGAACGTGGAAGCAAACGATCTCCCTCCCAGGATTACCACTTGTTTCTGATCGATTGCCACGGGGATCGCGAAACAATGCAACCCGGCATGGCACGTGAAGTCGAGATGTTTGCCGGCGGCTACTGCATTGCTATAGGCCTGTCCGCAATCGGCCGCGCAGAGCTGCGCGTGATCAGCCGAGACTCGCATCGCGCGGCAGATGCTGTTGTCGTTCTCGATTCTCCCGATTGCCGCGCCGTCGCGACTCAGCGTGGTGAGCGCGATTCCGTTCTTGTCGGCAAGCGACCGTTGAAGACGCAGCCATACGGCCAGCGAGTTGTCGGCATCCGGCTCGCCCGTTGGGTCCTTAGCTTTCTTGACTGTTTCAGTGCTCAATTCTCACCGGAACTCTTCATTGCTCCACTGACATGACCAACCTTCATTGCCAACCTAGCATAGCGGCTTCCACGGTTTCAATAGAAACTCAGCGTACCGGTTTAGGGAATGGTCCCTGTGTTTGACCTCTGACGGAATCCCTCAGCGAATCTGGCTTACCTGGCGTCTTGCCAGGCGCCCCGGGCGTTGCAAGCTACTCTTGATAGCGGCCATACAATTGAGTAGAATGGCAACAGTCAAGAGGAATGAGTTCCCCACCATGGCTGCTTGATCGCTTCTTCCTTGTGACCCCAATTGCCCTCAACCGAGCGCACATTGACTTGTAAGGCGCGAGTCGCACGGCGATGCCTTGAGCCTCATCAGGCTTCGAACACTTGTGGCAATGGTCCACAGCGGCATCGGTCGGATTGAAACTAATTCTATGTGAGTGGGGGTTTCATATGACAGTCGAAACGGCACAGAGCTTGCCCACAACCTTACGTTCAAATTCTCCGAGTAAGGCTGCCATGAAAATACTAGTCGTCGATGACGAAGAACCGATTCGCGAACTGGTGCGAGCTGCGATGACCGAGCGCGGCTACCAGGTGTGGTGCGCTGCCAGCGGTCGCGAAGCAATGGACCTGGGGGCCGAACACGACTTCGATCTCGTCTTTAGCGATGTTGTGATGGACGGGATGAACGGGTTCGAAGTGCTCAGAGCGTTTCGTGGAACCCTGCACTCGCAAGCTGAGATAGTGCTGATGACCGGCCAGGCCTCAGTCGAAGCAGCCATCGAAGCCGTTCAGCATGGCGCAAATGACTACATTTGCAAGCCCTTCTCGATCGGTGTGATTCAAGCCATCGCTTCAGCGAGCGAGCAACGCCGCCATCCCAGCAAGCTCGTGGCAATTGAAAGCCTGCGCGCTCCGCAACAGGAAATACTCGGCAACAGCCCAGTGATGATCGAAGTAGTCAAGACAGCCGCGCGCGTCGCGCTCACCCATTTGCCGGTGATGATTCGCGGTGAATCCGGAACAGGCAAGGAACTCATCGCGCGGCTCATACATCGCAAGAGCCCTCGTTCGCAGAAACCGTTCGTTGCGGTCAACTGCGGAGCGCTGCCCGACACGCTTCTCGAGGCTGAGCTGTTTGGCCACACGCGAGGCGCATTCACCGGAGCCGAAAACGCGCGGCGCGGATTGTTTGAAGAGGCTGACGGCGGAACGCTCCTGTTGGATGAAGTGACCGAGACCAGTCCTGCGTTTCAGGTCAAGCTTCTGCGAGTCTTACAAGAGGGCGAGTTCCGTCCGCTCGGCACAAATTCCAAGAAGCGCGTGAATGTACGGGTTCTGTCTGCGACAAATCGCGACCCGCAGGCCCTGGTCGAACAGGGACTTTTCCGTCAGGACTTGCTGTATCGACTTCAAGGTGTGTCCATCATGCTACCGCCGCTCAGGGACCGCCGCGATGACGTTAGGTCCATGGCGCTGACGTTCCTGGCGCAGTACAGCGCTCCATCGCACCGCCTGTCGATCTCCAAAGATGCTCTGCTCGCGCTTGAACGATATGCCTGGCCCGGAAACATTCGTGAGTTAAAACACCTGATGCAGCGACTGGCTGCGTTGAGCGGTGGAATCATCAGGCTTGAGGACCTGCCTGCCGAAATCGTTTCGACGCCGCGGGTGACTTCGGTGATGAACGAAGTGATTCCCGAAGGCGAGTTGCCGACACTGGACCAGCTCGAATCGAGCTACCTGGTGCGTGTGCTCGGCGCGGTCGGAGGAAACAAGTCTCGCGCCGCTCAGGTCATGGGTGTTGATCGCAAGACACTGTACCGAATGATTGACAGACAAGTGAGTCCCGCAGCGGACAAGCGCAAGGCTTCGTGAGTGAGCTTCCAGGTCCGATTCAAGCCCGGAATTCCGGAATCCCGGTTCGGCTCGGTCACGACAGCGGCGTCAGTGGCTTGACCTGGATTCCCTCAACCCTCCGTTTCAAGTGCCATTTCCCATCTCCAGATCTTCTGCGTCTGCACTTTTTGGAAAGTCGCGCTATCTTGACAAAGCCTACCGCCTAATATAGTTTTCGCCTTGAAAGAGTTTCCTCAATTGTGACTTCCCTGGTCTACGCATGAAAGTCTGTCCGCAATGCGGCAAAGCCTTTGACGACTCGTCTGAGGTGTGCGCCAGCGACCACTCAAAGCTGATTCTGATCGACCCTGGCGATCCTGACCCGCTGTTAGGAAAGCTGCTGGACGGGCGATACAGACTCATTCGCAAGATTGGGCAAGGAGGAATGGGCGCAATCTACCGCGCTGTTCACACGGAGATGAGCCGGACGTGCGCCATCAAGTTGCTCACGGCCTTGTCGCCCGGCAAGGACGATGCAATCGCCAGGTTCAAGCGCGAGGCCAAGAATTCCAGCCGGATCGATAACGTTCATGCGGTTACCATCTATGATTTTGGGCAAGCCGATGACGGACTGCTGTTTCTTGTGATGGAGCTCATCGACGGCCAGCCTCTTTCGAGATTGATCGCAGATCAGCGCGTACTGCCAATCGATCGAGTAGTTCATATCACAAACCAGATCGCCGAAGCGCTGGCGGCCGCACACGCGCTTGGGATCGTTCATCGCGACCTTAAGCCCGACAACGTGATGATCATGCGCCGGGGCTCGGATAGCGACTTCGTGAAGGTGCTCGATTTTGGCATCGCGAAGACAGTCGCCGACGAGGGTGGAGACAACCTGACCAAGACGGGCTTCGTGCTGGGAACGCCTGTGTACATGTCCCCGGAGCAGTTGATGGGTGAGAATCTCGACGGGCGATCAGACATTTATTCTCTCGCGATCATCGTCTACGAAATGTTGAGCGGGCGCTTGCCCTTCGAAGGTGAGAACCCTCAAGCGGTGATGATGAAGCGCGTGATGAGCCAGCCGATCCGCCTCGGCGCAGCCGCTCCGTCGGTTAGCGAATCCGTTGAACGAGCGGTGATGGTCGGCCTCGAGCGCGATCGCGATACGCGCACGTCAGAGGTCCAGGCGTTCGCGGCCGGATTGAGCTGGGCATTGCATAGCGGCACTCAAGTGATGGGCGGCGCGGTAACAGCCAGGCTCGACGAACCCGGCCCACCAAGAACCACAAGTGAGCGGGCGAGCTACGAGACGCGCGCTGAGAGCGGAGGAGGTCTCACCAGCCAGCCGTCGTCCGCGATGTCACCATCAAGCGATGGCGTAAGAGCCTTCGCAGCGACCGAGATTAGCTTTTCTCCGGAAAGCCCTAAACGCAACGCGCTCACGCGTCCGCCTCAACCCGCGATCGCTGAGAATGCCGCCGACTTGCCTGATCAGAGATCCGATTCGCTAGATGCTGAAGTGTTCAGCAAGCCTCACCGTGGAGCGAGCAAATTGATCTGGGGCGGTGGCGCGCTGGTAGTGGCCGTTATCGCGGTCATTCTTTATCTCATCATTCCGGGGAACTCCTCTTCGGGTTTTTCACTGGTCGTGAAGGGCGCACCTTCCGGCAGTCAGATATTTATCAACGAGGTTCGCCGCGACGCAGCTACCTCCGATGGAGCGCTCAAAGTGTCGGGCCTCGATCCAGGCCAGGTGAACATTCGCATTTCCCATGAGGGTTTCGCCGACTTCATAACAACAGTCACCGGAGCTAAAGGCGAAGTCCAAACCTGTCAGGCACAGCTCCTGCCAGAGATTGACTATAGCGGCCAGATGGTGCCGATACCTGTGGGCGAGTTCGTTATGGGTGATGATAGTCACGAGGCGGACGAGCGGCCAGCACACAAAGTCACTCTACCTGCGTACTACATCGACAAATATGAAGTAACAAACGCTCAGTACAAGAAGTTTTGCGATACCACCGGCCGGCCTTATCCGCCCAACCCTAAGTTTGACAAGGACTACATCAACAGCAGTCCTGGTTCGCCGGTAATAAGTGTCAGTTGGGATGATGCGGCGGCCTTCGCAAGCTGGGCCGGCAAGCGATTGCCGACCGAAGAGGAATGGGAGAAGGCCGCCTCCTGGGACTCGACCAACCAAAAGAAAAGAGTGTGGCCCTGGGGCAACGAGCCTAATAAGTCCGCCGCTAATGTAGAGTCTGATAGAACTGCGCCCGTAGACAAATACCCGGGCGACATAAGCGCCTACGGAGTTTTCGGAATGGGAGGAAACGCCGCGGAATGGGTTAATGACTTCTATGGCCCATACCTGGGTAACGAGACGCCGGATCCCAATTATGGACAGAAGGCCAGGGTAATGCGCGGGGGTAGTTACAAGACATCTCTGGGCGAAGCCAGAACAACAAGCCGAAATTATATTCCAGTGGTTCTCGATCTGCAGAAGCTCCCGGCCGGGCCTATCGGATTTCGATGCGCGATATCGGCCGATGATACGAGAGTCCAAAAGAGCTTGCAGTCACGTATGAAGTAACAGCACCAATCGGAGAACCGCGCCTTAGTGACTGGCTGAGCGTCGCAATCGGTTGCGCGGTAGAAACAACTTGCAAATACGAACGTTATCAGCGATACAACTAAAACCCGGACACCGAACGTCACAATGCACGAAAAGGTAAACATGCGATCTGTAGTATTCAACTTCACGTTGGTTTTTACGTCGCTGATAGTCAGCGGCGTTTCGGTGACCGTCGTCGGCCAGAAGAAGAGCAGTCTTTTCTGGGATCCGCCTCCCGCAACAATCCACCGCGTCCAAAAAGCAGATCGGCGGCCAAGCCATCCGCTCCCTGCTAAAGAGACGGGGACGTTTCTAACGCTTCAGTGGCGGCTGCTCGAGCGCGGCAATAAAAACGTTCAACAAGAAGCTGACCCGACTCAAGTCTTTCACACCGGTGACCAGGTGAAACTCGCCATCACTGCCAACCAGACTGGCTACCTGTACGTGATTCAACGCATGAACAGCGGCGACGGGAACTTCGTATTCCCAGACCCGCGCATTAACAATGGGCTGAACAACGTGAAGAAGAACCAGGAATACGTCGTGCCGTCTTTCTGCCCTCGTTTCCCTGATCCGAATGATTGCTGGTGGGAAATGACCCCGCCAGCCGGTCGTGAGAACTTCATAGTGGTTTTCAGCCGCGATAAGTTCGATAAGCTCCCCAGTCACGTGGCCGAAAGCGATGGTGATTACGAATACCCGGTTATAAAAAGCGACCTGATTGAGGATCTCATCAACGCCTCTCGTCAGAAGGTAAGAAAGGCGACAGGTCAACTAACCATTCCTGGCAAGGCACCGGCTCGCTTCGCGACGCGCTTGCAGAATACTAACATCGAGGACAACGAGGAGCTCATCGCTACGATTCAACTGAAACATGCAGACTGACTCAGCGACGGAAGGAGTAACTATCAATGAAAACCGTAATGAGATTTACGTTTGTCGCGCTGGCTGCCATAGCTTTGATCGCAACGTCCGCTGCGCAAGGCAAGGGTCGCAAGAAGGATGACGAGGCCAGCCGCGCGCGCGGGATGTTCGTCCACAAGACCGCAGACGCGATGAGCATTCTCGTGCTCAAGAATGTGAACAACACTCTGGTCCCGGTCGATCCAAGCAATGAATTCAAGGCTGGAGATCAGATCAAGATCCAATTTGAAAGCAACTTTGACGGGTTCATCTATGTAGTAAACATCGCTCCCAATGGAAAGCGCTGCATTCTGTTCCCTTATCCCGAAGCTGCCGACAATGCGGTGCACCCCGAACAACGCTATGACATCCCCCCGGGCGGCGACGCCATCGAGTTCGACCAGGAGAAAGGGACCGAGGTGCTTCAAGTCGTGATGTCGCGCGATCGAATCCCGTACCTCGATGCCGCGCTCAAGGAACCCGACAGGTGTCTGTCGGAATCGGCCACCACTGCCGCGGCCGAGCTACAAGCTGGGATTGTGAAGCATGTCAAACCAGTCATCCCGCAAGACCAGGATAGCAAGATCCGCTCACGGGACATCATACTGGCTTCGGGTAAGGACAGGGATTCGAAGGGGGGTTCAGTCGTCGCCGTGCCCGATAACGGCGGAGGCGGCAAGCTCAAATCAGGCGAAATTGCCCCGTTCGAAATCCGCCTGAAACACAATTGACCAAGACAACGCGCGATAAACTCAAGCTGGCTACTGCCACAATCCTCGCCGTTTCGGCGATGTGCGGGCTTGGTGTATCGTCTCCGCAATCAGCGAAGAAGGAGGCCGGCTTATCACCAGAGACTCGCGCTCTCGTTTCTCAAGCCATCGCGACAACTGGGCTGATCCTGGTTCGCAACTTAACTGATGCTTCCGGTCAGGCTCCGCGGCCGAGAGGATCAGCAGTTCTCGTGCGACGCGATGGAATAGTCGCGACTAACTATCACGTGATTACGAACGATCGCACTGGCAGGCTCTACGATGAGATCGTTTTCAGCCTTTCCCGGGATGATGCGATCTCTTCACCAACACGCTACAGGCTCAAGGCCGTGCTCATAAACAAGGAATACGATCTTGCATTGTTGCGCGTCGAGTCGGACGCGGCCGGTAGTGCAATTAAGAGCTCTTTCGTCTTTCCGGCAATCGAGATCGGAGACTCACGCAAAATCAAACTGCTCGAGGATCTGTTCATCATCGGCTTTCCCGAAAAAGGCGGCTCGACCGTCACCGTTAATCGAGGTGTCGTCGAAGGCAGGGACATATTGGGAAATTGGATTAAGACAGACGCTCGCGTCATTCACGGCAACAGTGGCGGCGCGGCGGTTAACAGCGAGGGCAAGCTGATTGGGATTCCCACTAAGGTAATTGCCGATGAGCAGCCCATTGATAAAGACGGTGATGGCTTCCCCGACGACTATCGCCGCTACGGCGCGGTTGGGTTCCTGCGCCCAGCTCACCTCGTCGGCGAGATGCTCGGGCAACTGGACCGCAAGGGTTCCGAACGCCAACTTACCGCTTCAACGCCGGCCGTCGTAGAAGTCTCCAAGCTGGTGACTGTTCGCGGGGTCGTGAAGTCGGCTGTCGACGGCAAGCCGATCGCAGGCGCGCTGGTCGGCCTTCTTCCGATTGGGGAAACAAGTGTAACCGAGAGTACTCTGCTGACCTGGGGCAGCACCAACGGTGAAGGCGAGTTCAGGCTCAATAAACCGGTGCCTCCCGGCCGGTACACCCTCAAAGCCAAGGCTCTGGCGAAGCAGCCCTATACAAACGATGTCGAGCTTGTTCCCGGCTCGACCGCGCTAGTCGTCGAGATGAACCCCTAATCGGATCGGTGATTGAGTGGGTTTGTGTTTGCCATCCGAAGTAACATACTCATCCATACAGACGCGCAGGACCTGAATCGCAGCAAGACCGTTTCCGCATTGCAACCAGAGACACTTCCGCATTTATTGTGACTCGAACCGGGAACGCTTGCCTCAGATTTTTTTTATGGCTATTATGAAGCTGCGCGTGGACGAGCAGGTCAGACGGTTCGCGTTGCAGCACTGAGCCGGTCGTTCTGATCGGCGTCGTTTCGTATAGCCGAGCAAATCTGTAGTGGCGATAGTGAAGCTGCCTGATGCCTGGTGAAAAGTTCGAGACTGGGCGTAACCGTGCAGCACCGTTTGAGCCTACACGTCAAAACGGG
This sequence comes from Blastocatellia bacterium, assembly GCA_017883315.1. Classification (GTDB taxonomy): domain Bacteria; phylum Acidobacteriota; class Blastocatellia; order UBA7656; family UBA7656; genus Onstottus_A. Next base: position 13,515 of record JADGNW010000368.1, read on the forward strand.
GGCACCGTCATGAAAACGAAATTCCTGTGCTTCTTCCTGACTGCTCTTCTTGTTATCGCTTCGTCCCAGTTTATCGCGGCATCGGCCCGGCAGGACAAAGGAGCTTCTTCAAAAGCTTCTCAAGTCGAGACGGCAAAGTCAGGTTCAGTCGATAAGCGAGCGTCCAGCCAAGCTAGCATCGGCGACAAGTCAACAGCAGCAAGAGCCGACGACACCAAGGTTCAAAAGCCCAAGGACGACAAGATCACGATAGGCGCCGATATCGTGAACGTCACGATCAGTGTCACGGATCCCTATGGGAGATTCGTCACCGGCCTTGGTAAGGATCACTTCGAAGTCTTCGATGACAAGGTCAAGCAACAGATTGCGCACTTCACTGATGATGATGCTCCCGTCTCTCTTGGAATCGTTTACGACGTCTCCGGCTCGATGAAGGACCGCATCAATCGTTCGATTAGAGCACTGCGCCGGTTCATCGATACGTCGCATAATGACGACGACTTCTTCCTGATTGGCTTCAATGATCGCGCGAAGCTCGTGCAGGACTTCACGACCTCGGGAGACAACATCGTCAGCCATCTGATGTTTGTGAATCCGCGCGGCTCAACCGCGCTTTATGATGCGGCTTACATCGCGGTTGAGAAAGTCCAGCAAGGCCGCCACTCCAAGAAAGCCCTGTTGATAATCTCCGACGGCCAGGACAACAACAGCCGTTACACCTACAAAGAGCTGCGCAATCGAGTCAAAGAAGCGGACGTGCAAATATACGCGATAGGGATCACGGACCCAGCTAATGACTCGCTTGCCGGGTTCGGGCGCTCAGTGCTTGAAGAGATCACCCGGATGACCGGCGGCCGCGCGTTTTTCCCGAGCGCTTACAACGAGCCGGAGCTTGTCGAGATTTGCACGAGGATAGCTCTGGAGCTTCGCCATCAGTATTCGGTTGGCTTTTATCCGACCGACCTCCAAAGCGACGCCAGATGGCATAAGGTCCAGGTCAAGGTGAATCCGCCACGAGGACTCGGCCGGCTTTCGCTTTCGTACCGAGACGGGTATCAATCGTTCAAGAAGTGAATCACCTGGGCGCGCTTAAGCGAGTCCTTTTCCCGAAGCTTAACGCCCGCCGCTTCAACCAAGGGGCCTGAGCGTGGACTCGGTCGGCCTTTAAGATTCCCTCTTCACGTGAATAGTCCTCGCTTGTTGCTCACTTCAATAGGGGATCGCTCACGTCACCACGACGGCTTGGATCTCTCGGCAATATCCTTGCTGTGAGCCGCACCAATAATATGGACAGAACAAGGTTCCAGTGATCAACACTGTGAATCCAAGCCAACGCCCATTTGTTCCCGCAGCGGACGGGCAACCAATGCCACACACGCGCCGCGGGAGGATCCTGGTCAGCCAATAAACCGTCTCTCAGTTTCCGCAGATGCCCCTCTTTCAGATTCTGACCATGATCCGCTTCCGACCTGTGCACTCAGAATAACCGCAACGATCTCCAGGTTACGATTCCAGCTTGAAGCGTGCTTCCGCCAAGCGATAGAGCCTTCGCCATAACAAACGGTTTATCGTAACCACCAACGCGGCCATTGTGATGGTTGATGCCAATAGTAATTTGAAATCGCCGGCGTCAGTCGCCTGACTGATCGTCGCTCCCAGTCCGATAGTAGAAAGTGTCTCGCCCTTGAAGCGGAAGTATTCTGCAACGATGCTTGCGTTCCACGCTCCGCCCGCTGCCGTCACCATTCCGGTAACAAGGTACGGAAAGATGCCCGGCAGGATGAGCAGTCGCCAGCGATCCACAACGCTGAAGCGAAACACACTGGCTGCCTCTTTCATATCCGTTGGGATCGCCATTGCGCCAGCAATCACGTTGAAGAGGATGTACCACTGCGTGCCTAACAGAATCAGCAAGATTGACCCCACGCCTAGGCCGCCTCCGGCGCGAATCAGCACCAAGAGAACCACGGGGAAGAGTGCAGTCGCTGGAACCGAAGCCGCGATCTGCGCGAGCGGTTGCGCGACTCGCGCCAATCGCGGACTGAACCCGATCTTCACACCGACTGGTATGGCCCATGCCGCACCGATCAGCAGCGCAACATTGACTCGAAGGAACGTTGCGCCAGCGCCACGTAAGATTGCCGCCAGTTCTGCGCCTCCGAGTCCTGCTAACATCCGTCCAGCCCGGAACACTGTGTAGAGAATAACTGCGAGCGAGATCACTGCCAGCAAGCGCCCGATCCATATCTTCCCAGCCGAGCGGTGACCTTGCGTCACTGGCACAGCGGCGCGGCCGGCGAAATAGCGCGTGAGGCGCTCTCCGATAGGAGCAAAGAATCTGGAACCGAGATAGCCAACGGCTGGCGAGCGGCGTAGTAGATCGAGCACTGCTGATAGCGGCGCGTTCGCGCTTTCGACCTGCTCAATTTTGAATTTGTCGGCCCAGGCAATGACTGGCCGCCATACGAGTTGATCTAATAAAACGATGACGCTGATCATTGCCGCGAGTCCCCACGCGATTGATCTCGTGTCACCCGCGCTAGCAGCCGTCTGAAGGTACGAACCCAGGCCGGGCAAACGGAAATCTCGCTCGCCGAGCACGAACATTTCGCAGGCCATCAGAAAGAACCACCCACCTGCCACGGACATCATCGAATTCCAGACTAATCCGATCGATGCATAAGGCAGCTCAAGCTGAGTGAATCGTTGCCACCAGCTCAACCGATATATCGTCGCCACCTCACGCAACTCTCGCGGTATGCTCTTAAGAGAGGAGTAAAAGCTGAACGCCATGTTCCACACCTGTCCGGTGAATATCAGCAGAATCGAACCAAGTTCAAGACCAAGCTGGCTTCGGGGAAACAATGCAACCATTGCCAGCATCACGCCGGGCAGGAAACTCAGCACCGGGATGGACTGCAAGACGTCAAGCAACGGAATCATTATCCGTTCCGCTGCCTTGTTGTAGGCCGCGATATAGCCGTAGACCAGGGTGAAGGTGAGGCTGAGAACATATGCCAGCAATATCCGAGAAAGCGAATACGCTGCATAAACGGGAAGCATGGCTGCACTGCGCGAGATCTCCGCCTGTTGGGTAAACGGATGCAGCCACGTCCGCCCTATCAGTATCAGTCCGTAAAAGAGTGAAAGACAGCCGCCAAAGATGAACACATCAGTGATGCGCGACCAGGTTCGGTTGCCGACGATGTTTCTTGTTAAGGTTGGCTCCATCGACGCCACCTACTGCTCGGTAAGAATCAGGCGCCCGCTGCTGGCGTCGTAGTCAAATATTTCGGCATAACGGCCCCACAGAATTGCGGTGGAAAGCTGACGCTGAGACTCATCTTCACTGAAATGCTCGTCGAGTATATCCTGGAAAAAATCGTCAGGCAGTGCGCGGTCAGATTTTGATCGAAGGGCGCGGTCGATCTGCTGAAGTACCGGGACGTGCGCGAGCGCTGCTTCCCGAAAGATGTTCTTGCGAGTCAGAATATCAGCCTCGGCAAACGCCCGACCCTTTGCGGTAATCTCCACGTCGCCCTCGTGCACGCTTGCGAACTCGAAGAGCTCGGCGGCTTCGACGATCGGAAGAAGATCATCTACTTCCATGGTCAACTCGTCGGCGAGATGATAGAGGTCATCCCGGCCATTGCGATCGACTAGGATCTCAAGCAGACCGGCAATTCCTCCGGGCCTTGCGTGAGGGAGTCGCGGATACTTGCTCGCCGGTTCCCTGGTATCCTGCGGCGGAGGCAGATCAGTCTTCGGCTGCGTGAGCACTTTGTAAACGTAATCGACTAGCTCGACATAGCGTTGCGCTTTTCGATCGCGTGGATGAGCTATATCGACTTCAAAGTCGGCTCGTATTCGCGCAGGGTCACGGCCCAAGACAATAACGCGGTCAGCCAGCAGAATCGCTTCGTCGATGTTGTGAGTCACGATGAAAATCGATCGAGTTGGCATCTTCTTGTTTACCCACAACTCCATAAGCTCGCCGCGCAGGTTCTCGGCTGTCAGCACGTCCAGCGCGGAAAACGGCTCGTCCATGAACAAGACTTCAGGTTCGACAACCATCGCTCGCGCAAACCCTACCCGCTGTTTCATTCCTCCGGAGAGCTCCTTCGGATAAGCGGTTTCGAAACCGTCAAGACCCACTGTATCCAGTATGTGCATGGCGCGCTTGTGTCGCTCAGCCGGTTCGATCCGCATCGCCTTGAGCGGAGCTTCAACGTTTTGAATTACGGTAAGCCACGGGAAGAGCGCAAAACTCTGAAACACAATGGCGACATTGGGCTGCCTTCCGTCGAGAGGTTCTCCATGCCAGAACACCTGGCCGGCCGAAGGCTTCGCCAGCCCTGTGAGTATTCGCAAGAGCGTCGACTTGCCGCATCCTGATGGACCGAGAAGGGCGATGATCTTGTCCCGATCGATCGTGATGTCGATCGGAGCAATGACCTCGATTCGGC
>JADGNW010000369.1 GCA_017883315.1 Blastocatellia bacterium
GCCTCGCCATCGAGCTCGCTTGCGATCGTAGAGCCGCAGCTTGTAGTCGGGATGCCAGCCCGAATGCTTGATCCAACGGCCAAGATAAAAGGTGAGCCGCGGCATCTCGAATGCTGCGGGCTCAGGTGAGTCGCCCAGTTTCAGTTTCTTAATCTCGTCCGCTAACTCCGGTGAAACTCGCTCATCCGCATCGAGGCTGAAGATCCAATCGTTGCGCGCCTGTTCCGCGGCGAAATTCTTCTGAGCTGAATAACCTGGCCAGGGTCGGAGGAAGACGCGATCAGTGAACTGACGAGCAATCTCAACTGTGCGATCGGTGCTCTCAGAATCGACGACGACAATCTCGTCCGCCCATGAGAGTGATTCCAGCGCTTTGGCGATGTTGTGTTCTTCGTTGAAGGTGATGACGGTAGCGGTGATCTTCATTGGGTCGGTTCATTTTGTTTTAGCGCAGCGAAGTTCGCAAGCGCATTTACAAATCGCGCCTTAGATTTGCTTACCCTTAGGGATGTTCTGGGCTATAATCACCTCAACTCGTCGATCCTGGGCAGCGGGTTACTCCGACAACCAGAGGAGCGCTATGAGCAAGGATTTAACGCAAAAGCTGAATGGCTCGCTCGACGATAAACTTGATCGGCTGATTAGCGCCGTTCAATCCATGGATTCGCGATTGGCTAACATCGCTATTCACTTGGAGAACCTAGAGACTCGACTCGAGAAGGTAGAGACCCGGCTCGAGAATCTAGAGACTCGGGTGGGAAATGTAGAGTCTCGGCTCGAAAGCCTTGAGGTCAAGGTTGACGAGCGAATGAAGGAAACGCGGCCGATGTGGGAGGCTCTTCAGGCGCAACTTACCGAACTGAGCGAGTCACAAGAGAAAGGTTTTCGCCGCTTTGACCGCGCGATGGATCTAGTTGTAGGTGATCTGACCAGACTTCACGGCGATCACGTTGAGCTTGAGTCCCGCGTCGCTAAGAACGAAAAGCGCTTGAATCCATAGTCCGAGAATTCAGGCGCCAACATATCACCCACCATAGTTTGATTGAGCCGGCGAAGTTGGAAATGGGTCCGCAATTTCGCCGCTGATTTGGTCGTAGGTCCTACCGCGCGCCACACCATCCATCTGTCCCTTTGACTTCAGCGATAGCTCACTTATAATCGCTCCTTCCGCCAAACAGTACACGTCTGCAAAGAACGGAGGCCCTAAGCCATGGCTGCAGCATCGGCAAAGCAGATCGAATTGGATCAACCTCATTCCGATTCTCGCGCGCGACCACGCCGGCGTTGGTTGCGCGTGTTGATCGTCCTATTAGCGCTACCGATAGCGGCGTTCGTCGCTCTCGGCTTGTGGCCCGTCAAAGCCGACTTCGTTGGTGACGCGGGAACTGTTGGGGTCGGGAAGGGAGGCGGTGGGCTCGTGCGCCAATTCCCGAAGATGGTGCTTCGCGCGGACAATCCGCTGCCAACAAGCAAGGACGACGAACGAGTGCAGCTTGGGCGATTGCTCTTCTTCGATCCGATTCTTTCAGGCGCAAACGACGTCTCGTGCGCGACCTGTCATCATCCGGACCTTGGCTTCACTGATGGGCGGCTGCTTTCGATGGGCAAGGGGGGCCACGGCATCGGTCCCGATCGCGCGGGCGGGTCGGTTGTCCGGCGAGGCGCCCCGACGCTCTGGAATGCGGCTTACAATCACAAACAATTTTGGGACGGTAGAGCCGAGGACCTCGAGGAGCAAGCGAAAGGACCGATCACCAACGAAGTCGAGATGAACGAGAATCCCGACACGCTGGTGAAGGAACTCAAGAACGTTCCCGAATACGTTCAGCGATTCGATGCGGCGTTTGGCGGCCGCGACGATTCGGCAGTCACGCTGGACAACACGCTGAAAGCGATCGCGTCGTTCGAGAGAACGCTGACGGCTAACAACTCGCCGTTCGATCGCTTCGTTCGTGGGGAGCTTGATGCGCTCACGCCGGCGCAGAGGCGAGGGTTCAACTTGTTTCGCTCGGGAAGGACTCGCTGCTTCGAATGCCACGGGCTTCCGACGTTCGCCAATCGCGATTTCAAAATCATCGGCGTTCCCGACGCCGATCCGCAGCGGCCAGATTTCGGGAGGTTCGAGGTTACGAAGGGCGAGGGCAATAAATACGCGTTCAAGGTCCCGACGCTGCGCAACGTCGTGCTCAACGCGCCTTACATGCACAACGGGCGGTTCAAGACTCTCGAAGAAGTTCTGGACTTCTACGCGGCTGGAGGTGGCCCGGGAGTTGGCTTCAAAGAAGCGAAGGTTGACGACAAGATTCACGCGTATTCGATCACTCCAGAAGAGAAGCAGGACCTGATCGCGTTTTTATACTCGCTTGCCGACGAGTCTAATCTGCCTGAACTTCCAGACAAGGTCCCATCGGGATTGCCGGTTGTTCAGCGAGTCACGAATCCAGCGCGGGAGCTTGTCGCGAAGTACAACACCGGCTCGCCAAAGGAAGAGATCGCAGAGCGCGCGCCTCAAACCATCACGGTGAAAGCAGGTGAGTCTATTCAAGCTGCTGTGAACAACGCTCAGCCGGGCGACACGATTGAGGTAATGCCGGGAATCTACAAGGAAGAAGTGAAGGTCGATCTCGACAACATAACGCTCAAGGGTGTGAGCGTCGAAACGCCGGCGCCGGGCGGCGTATCGCGGCCGGTGCTCGATGGCGAGAGCAAACTCTCCGACGGCGTGCTTGCAACCGGCAGCAACTTTCGCATTGAAAACTTCGACCTGCGGAACTACGTCGCCAACGGCGTAGTCGCGCAGCACGCGCGCAATGTGACGTTCCGCGATTTGAACATCGACACCACTGGACTGTACGGCGTCTATCCTGTGAGCTGTACTGGTGTAACTATTGAGCGCTGCGTTGCGACTGGCATCGCCGATGCCGCGTTGTACGTAGGCCAGTCGCGCGACATCGTCGTTCGAGACTCTGAGGCTCACGACAACGTCACCGGTATCGAGATCGAGAACTCGGTGAATGCGGTAGTCGAGAATAACTACGTTCATGACAACACCGGTGGGATTCTGGTGTTCATCCTGCCGAACAATCCTTCGAAGGTCGGGCACAACTGCATAGTCCGAAACAATCGCGTGATCAACAACGACCATCCGAACTTCGCAAACCCCAACTCGATTGTGGCTAACGTTCCTCCCGGCACTGGAGTGATGGTGATGGCCGCCGATAATAACGAAGTCACCGGCAACGAGATTCGCGGTAACGATTGTTATGGCGTGGCGGTGTTTAGCCTCGAGGTCTCTTTTCCAAAGGGAACCGCGTTTGATGTCGGGCCGACTCCGGAGAACAACTGGATTCACGACAACACGTATTCGGACAACGGGCGCAATCCGGCGGGTGCGCTTCAACGAGCGGGGATCAAAGGCGCTGACCTTGTGTGGGATCTGAGCGGTTGGTCTAACAGATGGCATGAGAGCAACGCTACACATTCGACGCCCATTCTTAGCGCGAGCTGGCCCGCGTTTGTGCGGCGAGGCTATTGGCGCGTCCTCATGCTGGCGCAGGAGTATCTCTGATTAGGTCGATTGGAGGCGAACAGTGTCACAAGCGACAGTCGAAGTAGAGAGCTTCAACGAGAGCGAGCTACTGCCCGAGCATGAGAGCCCCGTCTTTACCGCAAGTCTGCCGGGCCAGTGTCTGGCGGAGTTCGTCGGCACTTTCATCGTGATACTCATCGGCGATGGAGCGGTCGCCGCAGCGGTGATGACCAACCAGCTCGATGGGTGGGGAGTGGCGATGATGTGGGGGCTCGCGGTGACATTTGCCATCTACGTCGCGGGGCCCGTTTCGGGCGCCCACTTCAATCCGGCGGTCACGATCACGATGGCGGTCTTCAGAGACTTTCCCAAGAGCAGAGTCCTGCCGTTCATTCTCAGCCAGATTGCGGGCGCATTCACCGGCGCAGCCGCAGTCTATGGCATGTGGCACAGCTACTGGCCACGCGCTCTCGAAAAGCTTAGCGTTGAAGTAGGCGCGCCCGGCAGCCAGAAGCTGATGGCCATCTTCTCGTGCTTCTATCCGAGCCCCGGCGGCATCGGAGTCGACGCGAGCTCGATGGCTACGGTGTCCGCCGGCGGAGCTTTTTTTATTGAAGCTCTGCTGACGATGTTTCTGCTGCTGATGATCTTCGCGCTAACTGAGCCGGACAATCCGGGGATGCCGCAAGCGGGTTTGGGCCCGCTGTTCATTGGATTGACGGTCACCGCGATTGTCGGCATCGGAGGCTCGCTTACGATGGACGCGGTTAATCCGGTGCGCGACTTCGGCCCGCGATTGTTTGGTTGGGTGATAGGCTTCGGGCGAATCGCGTTCCCCGGTCCGCGCGGCAACGAGTGGTGGCTCTACATTGTTGCGCCGATCCTCGGTGGGTTAGTAGGAGCCGCAGTCTACCGCTATCTCGTGCGCAGGTTTCTGCCTCGGGCCGCTTGATTACTTCTTAAGCGCTCGGTTGATACTACCGACCCTCAACATTATGCTTGGACAGTGGAATCTAGATTGACTGGCAGGGAAGACGAATGCCGGTAGTCGCAAAGACCGCTATTCTCCTAATCGCCTCGAACGTATTCATGACTATTGCCTGAGCTGACGGCAGTCTGAATCGGGACTGTTCCGGCTACTTGAACAGCTTGTCAAACGCGGACCGCGCGTCCTTCACTTCGGCGACCGCCGTGGTGGTTTCGCGCTCTACAGTCTTGCGAGCTTCGAACAAAGCACATTCGTTGCGCACGTCCTTTTTCGGTATGCGTTCGGTTATCGGCTTGCGGCACTGAAACCGCGCGCCGGGATCGAAGCTCACGCAGTTCTTGCAGGTGTGCAGGTCGCTGTGGCACTTGGGGCACTGCGCATCGATGGCGATGCCGTCGATGTCGATGTTCACCATTGTTCCGCAGAGCGAGCACCGCGTCACCTCGCGGAAAGCGGGCATCTTCGGCGCGCGAACGTCGCTCCTTTGTTGAGTGGTTGGGCGCGGTCTTTCTTCTCTTTCTTCGTTTTGATAACCGCGCTGCTTGTATTTTCTATCCATAAGAATCTCCTGTTATTAGGTACAGGTAAGTGTATGACTTACTAGCGTCCCAGGCCGGTCAGTTAGTGATTGAGTTGTCAGTCTGCAACGGTTCGAGCCAACGTATGAATCAACAACGGGCCGTTGCCTTTAATCGATCGGAACCTTGTACGGGGTTTCCAAGAACGATAGATGTGACAACTTTCTTATACAGCAAGATAAGCCGGGAATCAAACGTTTTCGGGCGACGGATTGTTGTTTTTTAATGTCGAGACTGCCCGCACGCTTCTGTATACGACGGACAGCAGTGGGCGGCTACGATTAAAAAAGCTTGATCATCAGCCACATCAATATCACGTGGAGCGACCATATCGTCAGCGCGAACGGCAACTGAAACTTGATCACTCCGTACTGATCGCGCATGTTCAGGAGCGCGGTCGGCACTATGTTGAAGTTAGCTGCCATCGGCGTGATGAGAGTGCCGCTCGATCCAGCCGTGAGCGTGATGATTGCAACCATTTCCGGGCTGACGCCAAACGGCTTGATGATCAGCGGCGCGAGCACTCCGGTTGCGATGACCGGAAAGGCCGCAAACGAATTCCCCATCACAATGGTAAACAGAGCCATACCCAAACAGTTTGCGAGCA
>JADGNW010000060.1 GCA_017883315.1 Blastocatellia bacterium
GGAGTGGTTTTGGGAAAGTTGGTAAGGGCCTGCAATAAAAGAAAAAACGGGGCGATCCGAAGATCGCCCCGCTGGTTAATCCGAGAGGGTTCTCAGAGTTATTGATTCGCCGCAGCGGTGAGCGTTTCCGGCTGAAGGATCATTCCGACCGGCTCACCTGGTTTCTTCGCGCGTCGTCGTGGCGCGCGTCGCGCGGGCTTCTTCTTCTCGACGGACTGCGCAGGCTCCTCAGTCGTGATGACCTGAGGCGTGGCCCCGGAAGCGCACTTCTTCATACCGTTATCGATATCAGAAGCAACGCCATCACCCGGCACGATCCAGAACTCAACTCGACGGTTGAGATTCGGATCGCCTGAGTCGTGCGGGCAGGTGTCGCCAAAGTTGCGCACCGTTATGCGAGCCGTGTCGACGCCCTTCTCGTTGACAAGGTAGTCACGCGCGTTGTTGCCGCGAGTGAGCGATATGCCAACTCGTTCAGACGAATCGCGATGCCCATCAACGACCAGCGAGGCTCGCGGGTCTTGCTGCATCTTAAGCGCGATTTCGTCCAGACACGCCTTGTGCTCGTTGTTGATCCTCGCCGAATTGAACGGGAAGAAGATCGGCCCACAAGGCGAGATCGGCTTGGGCTTCAGTATCTCTGTCGGTGGGGCCACCGTGACAGTCGCCGAGCAGCTCCCACCCGGACACGCCTGATCGCAACGTGTCTTGGTTGTGCCGACGTTCAACGTTACGGTGACTGAGCCTGCCGCCATGCCCGTTGTATCGAGCGTGACTTCAGCACCAGTTGTGGATGAAAGCGTTCCGCTACTCGTCGACCAAGTGTAGCTTGGGCCGTCGGCTCCAGTCGACGTAGCGCTAAACGTTACGCGGTCACCGACAATGACTGATGAGGAATTAGCTCGAATTTCGCAGGTGACAGTCGGACACGGAGGCTCGGTTACTTCAAAGCCAGCCGTGCAAGTAGTCTGACCTGTCGTTACGCAATCGCTCGGGCAATCAACTGCCGGGACCGTTGCAGTGACAGTGGTCGTCACTGAATACCTGCCACAAGCAAGCGTTCCAGTGGCCACATCAACCGAAGCTCCGGTCCCGCTCACTGTAACCGGCCTGCCTTGCCCGTCGGTTACCTGCCACCGGTATTCATAGGTTACCTTGCCAGACTCGTAACCGGGAGTGGTCGGAGTTGTCGTCAGCGTCAAGCGGTCGCCTTTGTTGACCGACGCAACGCTTGATGCCAGCACACAGGTTGGCACAGGCAGCGGCGGACAACTCTTGCGGCTTCCGATCGAGAAGTAACCAACGAATCCGTTTCCGCCCTTGGAGGTGAACGTTTCAGGCGTAGTGTTAAACAGCGGATTGATGATGAAGAACTGCGGTGTTATGCCGCGCGACTTGATAAAGCTTGTCTGCGACACAAACACCGGAACCGTTATGTCGTCCTCATTACTCAGAAAGCGCCTGTAAGCTCCGCCGAATGAGATCGCCCCGTTCATGAAGAAGAACCGCAGACCAATGTTCAGATCGGTCGGGCTGTTGGTTGCGATGTTCGGGGTGCGATTGCCGACAAACTGCGTGTGCAGCAACTCAGTAATAAACTCGGCGTGCTTGTTGAGTGCGACCGACATGCCGAGGTTCATTAGAAGCTTGTCGGGCAGGTCGAGGATCTTGATTCCGTCCTCGCTCGGATCCGTAGTGTGAATGTACCCGATGTTCTCATAGAGTCTGAATCTCTTTCCGCCACTCTCCTGGCCGAACATCAGGATTGGCCCAAACTCAAGCTCGCCGCTCGTGCGTCCCCGCGCTCGCGCCGAATCGCTGGTCGAGATTGGTATCTTCAAGTAGCCGCCAAGTGCCATGCTGAACCAGTGATGATTGGGATCTATCAGGCTGAACTTCGTGCCAAAGTAGGCATCGCCTGACCCGTTCGAGGTCTTGCGTGGTCCAAACACCGCGTTGCCTGAGCTATCGAACCCCTGGAAATCAAGCTCACCGAAGAAAGGAATCTCAGGGTAATAGCTTGGTGTGTTGATGGCAATAGCCGGGCCTAATCCTCTAACCAATTTGCCACCGGGACCGGCCGGCGAGAATCCGCTCGTAAGAAAGCCGATGGGCGTTCCGAAACGTCCCGGCGGAGGGAGAATTCCTCCGACGGCCGCGCCGCTTCCAGGAAAGAATGCCGCGCCCTTTCCAGTTCCGCCTACTGGCGGTCCCAGCAACAGGAATGGATTGCCAAAGAAGCGCGAAGCGCTCAGTTGATATCCGCTCAGGATAAATGGCTGATTGGACTTCGTTTGTGTCCAAACATTCCAGTCGACCCACATTTCCCAACGATTGGTGAGACCGATGGTAAAGTTGAACGGGACCTGATTGATGCTCAGATCACCGGGATCGCGCGAATAGTTGTTCCAAAACAGCGCGAAGTTGAACTCGCCTTTGCACAAGGTGCGAGTTGAGAAGGTGTTGAACAGCCCGGTGCCTCCGAGCACCGTCGGTGCCTTCTGCTGCTCGGCAAGACTGCCATTGAGATGCTCCTGCGCGAACACACATGTCGCGAGGACCAAAAGCACCATTACAAGCGTGCCTATCTTTCTAGCCGCTTTCATTTTTTGCCTCCTGAAGTTTTCATCCACGGAATGCAACTCGCTTTCAGGATCGCCTCCAAAACTGAGAGAGGTGATTTTGCTTCCCCTTAAGAAACAAGGGGGCGGGGTTTCTATTACTGCGTCCAGCCTGATGTGCGTGCAACGTGAGCCTTCCTGCAAGGCCCAGCATGAATTACTAGAACTGCGAGCCGTTCGTACTTGCTGTTTCACGGCCCATTACAGGTATATCTATACTCGCAAACAGCTTTGGGGTCAACATAAAAATTACTTTTTCCCAACAATCTTCGCACTTTAGAAATAGCCTCAAGGTCGGCACTCGGACGGCCGCGACCCAAAGCTCCGGCTACGCATAGATCCCTCGTAGCCGCGTGTCGTAGGCCACCCGATCAATCGCGAGCATGTATGCTGCAAGTCGTGTGTTTACGCGGTACTTATCGGCAAAGCCTACAACGTCGTGGAAGCTGCTGACCATGATCTCGTGCAGCCGCGTATTAACCGTGTTCTCGTTCCAGAAAAAACCCATTCGGTCCTGTACCCACTCGAAGTAGCTGACTGTGACGCCGCCGGCGTTGGCCAGGATATCCGGGATAACGAAGATGTTCTTTGCCGACACGATTTCGTCGGCATCCGCAGTGGTCGGACCGTTTGCGCCCTCTGCCAGGATTCGACATCTGATCCGGTCAGCATTTTGTTTGGTTATCTGGTTTTCGGTGGCCGCCGGCAACAGTATCTCGCATTCGAGCTCCAGGAGATCGGCGGTGCTAATATGCTCAGCTTCGCTGTATCCCTCAACGGTCTTGTGCTCTTTTAGATATGCCAGCAGGCCGGGCACATCGAGTCCTCGAGAATTAAAAAGCGAACCCGTGATGTCGGCGATGCCGATGACCTTGTAGCCTTCCTGATGCATCAACAGAGCGGCCGTACCCCCGACATTGCCGGCGCCCTGAATAACGACTCGGGTGTCATTAATTCTAAAGCCGAATTTCTTGCACGCTTCGTTGCAAACAAACAGTAATCCGCGGCCTGTTGCTTCCTTCCTGCCGCGCGACCCGCCAATCTCGATCGGCTTGCCCGTAACAACCGCCGTCACCGTGTGCCGCGCGTGCATCGAATAAGTGTCCATCATCCACGCCATCACCTGCTCGTTAGTGTTCATATCCGGAGCAGGCACGTCTTTCTCAGGTCCGATGAAATCCAAAAGCTCCGCGGTATAGCGCCTGGTTAAGCGCTCAAGCTCGATGGGGCTCATTTCGCGCGGATCGCAAATGATTCCCCCCTTCGCGCCGCCGAAGGGAATATTGACTACAGCGCATTTCCAGGTCATCCACGCCGCCAAAGCGCGCACTTCGTCCAAAGACACGTCCGGAGAATACCGCAGCCCGCCCTTCGCGGGACCGCGGGCGAAGTTGTGCTGCACACGATAGCCGGTGAAGACCTGGTAGTTTCCATCGTCCATCATCACCGGTATGTAGAGCGTGATTTCTCGATTCGGCCAGCGCAGGATCTTGTAGATGTTCGGATCCAGATTGAGCCTGCCCGCGGCTTCATCGAACCGCTGCATCATCGACTCGAAAGGATTCTCTTCTTTGATTTCTTTGGCGTCGTCAACAAAAGCACTTGGCATTGACTTCCTCCGGACACGGATGTTAAGTGCAAAAGGTGAGCATACTAGTTCGAAGCAAAGTTCAGAGCGGACCGCCGGTTCGCCTGTTTGAGTCGCGATTATAGCGAACGATCAAAGACCAGGCAACGAGGCGATGCCGAATGCTCAGCCGCACAACCAGCCAAACCGACGCAGCGATCGGCGACATTGCCTCGGACAACGTGTCCGGCGCCGCTGAAGTTCTGCGCCATGCGGAGGCGATATTCTTGTTGCTCAATACCGAGTTAACCAACCCGGCTTCACTGGGTGCTTCACTGAGTATTGAAGAAGCTCAACAGGCGGTTCGCGAAACGTGCATCGCGCTGGCGAAGGCTCAGCCCGACATGAGTTCGCTTCTCAGACTGGCAAGCGAGGCGCTATCTGCTGCTCGCGCGGCAACCGCAGGGCGGGAAGCTCTGAAGTCCGCCGCTGACGCTGCGCGCAGGTTCGTTGAATCCGCGACTCACTCGGCTCACGCTGCGGCAGTGCACGCGGTAAGTCTGATTCGCGATGGGTCGAAAGTACTGACACATTCTCGGAGCTCGACAGTGCTCGAAGCCTTAATCGAAGCACGGCTCGCGGGAAAGCATTTCGAGGTGATCGCAACTGAAAGCCGCCCAATGTTCGAAGGCCGCAAGTTGGCGGGCGAGCTTTCAACCAGAGGAATTCACGTTACGGTGATCGCCGACGCCGCGGCCTCGCTTTTCATCGAGCGCGCCGACGTGATCATGGTTGGCGCTGACAGGGTCACCCCCGAGAATGTCGTGAATAAGATCGGCACCAGGATGATCGCGCTTGCGGCGCGAGAGCGCGGCCTGCCGATATACGCGCTCTGCGACACGTCGAAGTTCATAGTGGCTGATTACCTCGCAGATGTGATTCGCGATCAAGGAAACGCCAGCAAGTTGGGGCCGTTTGCGCCCGAGGGAGTCGCTGCCGTGAATAGGTATTTCGAACCAACGCCGCTAGCGTACTTCACCGGCGTCATCACGGAGTTGGGCGTTCTATCCGACGCGGAAGCTTCGCTGTTCGCCGGAAAGGCTTGTATAGATCGAATATTGCTGGAGGCGCTTGCAGAGCCTGCGCGATGAGATCAGATGACGGAGAGTATCATCACCTCTGTAGAGAACCCATGGCCGTTAGCGGTGTTACTGTAGAAGAGAAGCCCCTCATCCTTCCCTAACACCGAAGCGTCGATCCACACGATGTGAAGCACGCCGCGGCTATCGACGACCATTGCGGGGCTGTGCGCGCGGCCGACGCTGTTCTTGGCGTGTGAAACCTGTTCGGAAGCGCCGAAACTAACTCCCGCATCGTCGGACTTCGCTAAGTAGACCTGCTCGTTTCTGATTGAGTCTTCGCCGTAGAGATCCCCATTTTGAAACGCAAGATAAACCGTGCTGTGAAAAGTAACTAATGTCGCCTTGTGAATATCGCCGTTCGGGAAGTTGCTCACGTCAACCGGCTCAGAGAACGATTCGCCGCCATCGGTCGAGCGAGCGTAGTAGGCCTCAGCATGCCCGGGACTCTCGTCAACCCAGGCGACGCTGATGCGACCTGATGCGTCGGTTGCGATAGCCGCTTCGGTTGCGTTGCCTGCGCCCGTCGAAACTTGTTTGGGATCAGAAAAAGTTTCGCCCGCATCGGTTGATCGCGAGTACATGATGACGCTTGTGCCTGGCGCATTGTCCTGCCACGCGACGTTAATCGTATCGTTCGAGTCAACCGCTATCTCCGGATCGAAAGCAACGCCCGCCGATCTGGAGACATCGATCGGCGCCGTAAAAGTTGCACCTTGATCGGTTGACCGAACGAAAACTACCTTGCCTCTTACAACCTCCGAGTCACCCCAGACAATATTGACTCCCTCGCCCGAATCCAACGCAACACGCGGGGAAAAAGCTCCGCCGCTGTGAGTTGTGATATCTTCCGCGGCCCTGAACTTCGTCTTCTTCTTCGAGCGAATCAGATAGGCCTGCGTCGGCCCGGTTGAGTTGTCGTGATAGGTGACGTACACGCGCACTTTCCCGTTCTTGTAAACCGCCAGGGAAGGTCCGAATGCTTCGCCAGGCGAGTTCGACAGGTTTCGCGTTTGTGGAAGGTTGTCCCAGGTAGAGCCGTAGTCACGTGACATCGTGAAGTAGATCTGGCTGTGCGGAGTGTGCGCACTTGCCGGCGCAGTCGCAGTTGACGTCGTCAGGTAGAGATTATCGTTGGCGTCGACGTCGATTGCCGGGAATCGCTGCGCGCCGAAGAACATCCCTTGAGCGACGACTCTTTCGGACAACGGCGAACCGCCAACTGAAAACATCATTGCTGCGGCAATCGCCGTGATCAGCACGACTTTAATACTTCTTCTGTTCATAAATTGATGAGAGGGAGTTCCTGGTTCCTCACTACTTTCCACTGGCGGACACTCAAGATGTTACACGAGTGCCAGCGTGCCTATCAACCGGGTTTCTAAACATTTGGATACTCGCGCTAAGTTTGACACTGCCGAGCGCCGAACATCATACTCGAAACGCCTGAGGATCTTGGAGACGCCAATGACAGCGAAGCTTCTTGATGGCGCGAGCGTCGCTCGCGCCATAAAAGACGAAGTTGGCAGCGAGGTCGTCGAGTACTCGCGGCGCGGACTCCGCCCGGGTCTGGCCGCTGTTATTGTAGGAAATGATACCGCGTCACATATCTATGTTTCGAGCAAGGTCAAAACCTGTGAACAGTTGGGAATATTTTCTGAAAAGATCGAGCTGCCCGAGACTACGACGACCGAAGAGCTTCTCGCGCTCGTCCAGAATTTGAATTCCCGCGACGAGATCGATGGCATATTGATTCAATTGCCGCTCCCAAAACAAACCGATGCCGCGCTGGTGCTGAACTCGGTCGACCCCGCAAAGGACGTCGACGGCCTTCATCCGACGAACGCCGGCCGGCTTATGCTCAATGAGCCCGGTTTGAGGCCGTGCACGCCGGCCGGCATCATCGAGATGCTTGAACGCTATCAGATCGAGATGACTGGCGCGCGGGTTGTCGTCATCGGCCGCAGCCGCCTGGTAGGACTGCCTGTCGCGTTGCTGATGTTGCACCGGCACGCCACAGTCACGATCTGTCATTCGCGCACTAAAGATCTGGCCTCAGTTGCTCGCGAGGCCGACATTCTGATCGCTGCGATTGGGAGGGCCGGGATGGTGGACGCCGGCTACATCAAACCGGGCGCGGCGGTGGTCGATGTAGGCACGAACAAGATCACCACGCCTGGCGATCTCGATTACTTTTTCGGCGACGATCAGAAACGGCGAGCCGCGTTTGAGAAGAACGGCTACACGCTGATCGGCGATGTAAACCCGCGCGCGGCGGCAGAGGTAGCCGGTTATCTCACGCCGGTTCCCGGAGGCGTCGGGCCGCTTACGATAGCGATGCTCATGAAGAACACTCTCGCAGCGATGAAAATGCGACGCGGTTCTGAGGACAAAGGGATATGAAGAGAATCAATGCAGAAGAATGCTCGCACCTGAAGCAGACAGACAGCGCTCTTGAAATCGCGACCACAACGTGCGCGGAGTGCGGAGTAAACTCGCCGACGCGCGTATGCCTGACGTGCGGACACGTTGGCTGTTGTGAGACGACACGCGGTCATGCTCTGGCGCACTCGCAATCGAGCGGGCA
>JADGNW010000061.1 GCA_017883315.1 Blastocatellia bacterium
CCGATAGGATTTACAACTTCCTTCAAGTCCCGGTTCGCGCGGCGATGCTTGGAGCAAAACGAGAAGTTGCCCCGACGTTGGGCGGCAATGCATCGGCGCTTTCGGACTTAGCCGATGGGTCGGAAGCGCTTTTCGTTTTCACGACTGAAGCAAGGATCGGCGACGTTCTCATCCCTGCCGGCATAACGATCCCAATCAGGGTCAGCCGCACGCCCGAGGGCGCCGTGCAGCTAGTGACAAGCACCCCGGTTGTGATAGCGGATCGGGTCATCGACAAGGACACAGTCATTCCGCCTAAGCTCTATCAATCGTCTAGCGCGTTGCTGGGACAGAATAATCAGCTTGTAGTGGGCACGGTTCAAGGCGCGTTCAATCTCTACATCAAGGTGGCGTTCTATGCCGCTATCTTTTTCGCAGTCCCTTTCTTGCTGGCTCAGATTTGGGGGTTCGTGGCGCCCGGGCTTTACCCGCACGAAAAGAAGTACGCGGCGCCGATCATAGTCATGGCCTCGGTATTCTTTGTGATGGGTTGCGCGTTTGCTTATTACGTCGCTTTTCCACGAGCCGCGAACTTTCTCTTGGGGGTCGCCACGGCTGGAAACCTCAGACCACTGGTGACCGCCGACGACTACTTTGATCTGATAATAATGATAATGCTCGGCCTGGGGATCGTGTTCGAGATTCCGACCGTCACATTTTTCACATCGCGACTGGGACTTGTCTCGCCGGGGATGCTGCTGAAGGTTTGGCGGTACGCGGTGGTGGTCATGTTCATCATTGCTGCGGTGCTAACGCCGACGACCGACATTCCGAATATGCTCGTTTTCGCCGCGCCGATGCTGCTCTTATATTTCCTAAGCGTCGGCATTGCCTGGGTGTTTTGGCGGCGGCGCCGGACGGAGAAGGAATATCTCGCTTCTGAGCGCAAGGGGGAGTGAGTACGGCATTCTAAGTGTGGCGAGGGTGTGCCGAAGAACGCGTGGCAATCGGTGGAATCAGCCAGCTTGACCGCGCGCAGCACGCTACGTAAACTTGAGCTTCAAGTAAAGCGCTAAGTGCCCCAGTTTTTGTTCCGCTAGCGAAAGGAGTATCGGTTATGAAGAGGGATTTCTTTCTCTTCCGTAGAATCGTCGGCGTTGCCCTGGTGTTAATGCTGTCGGCGGGAATAATCCCCGGTGTTTTGGCTCAGGGTAAGAGTCAAGAAAAACCTGCCAAAGACCGCAATGAGAAAAAGAAAAAGGAAGAGCTTAAAAGCGTCTACAAAAAATGGCTCGACGAAGACGTGCCGTACATCATAACCGACGATGAGCGGAAGGCGTTCAAGCAGCTTAAGACCGACGAGGAGCGCGACCAGTTCATCGAGCAGTTCTGGCTCCGTCGCGATCCCGACCCCGACACTCCGGAGAACGAATACAAAGACGAATACTTCCAACGCATTGAATACGCAAACGAGAAGTTCACGTCGGGCATCGCGGGATGGCGAACCGACCGCGGCCGCATTTACGTGACGTTCGGTAAGCCCGACGAGATCGAGTCTCACCCCTCGGGAGGAAGTTATGATCGGCCTTCCTACGAAGGTGGTGGATCGACCTCAACCTATCCATTCGAGACGTGGTGGTATCGGTACATCGAAGGCATCGGCTCAGACATCGAGATAGAGTTCGTCGATCCGTCGGGCTCGGGTGAGTATCACATCGCGCGCAGCCCTGATGAAAAGGACGCGCTTCTCAACGTGCCGGGTGCCGGATTGACGCTTGCTGAGAGTCTCGGAATGGCGAATAAAGCCGACCGTGTTGCTGGGGGCGGGGGCTTATCGAACAGTACTGGCGGCAACAACCAGATGTTTGCAGGGAGAGCGAAAGATCAGCCTTTTGAGAAGCTGCAATTGCTTGCCGATCTGCAGCGCGCGCCTGCGATCAAGTTCAGGGATTTGGAGGTCAAGGCCGATCTGCCGGAAATTGCTTCCGATGTGCTCCCTTTCAGCGTGCGCACTGACTTCTTCCGGATAGGAAGCGAATCAGTTGCGACTTCGTTCACGATGCAGTTTGATCATGCCGATCTGTCGTTTAAGAATCAGGGTGGGATTTACTCGGGTCAGGTTAATATCTACGCGAAGCTGACTGCGCTTTCGGGCCGGCGCGCGGCTACTTTCGAAGACGTAGTGCAAACGCAGCGCTACGGCGAAGACCAGTTGTCGGCGGGCCAGTCCCAGCGTTCGATCTATCAGAAGAACATCGTACTGCCGCCGGGCCGCTACAAAATTGACGTGGTCGGTCGCGATACGGTCAGCGGCAAGACGGGAATCCTGCACCACTCGTTCGAGGTTCCTCGATATCAGGAGAAACAGTTTGCGACCAGCACGTTGATCCTGGCCGCCTCGATCGAACCTCTGGATAGCAACTCGATCCCGGCGGGACAGTTCATCATCGGGCGCTACAAGGTTAAGCCCTTCGTTAGCGGAGTCTACAAGCCTGGCCAGAATCTGGCGCTGTTCCTTCAGGTATACGATGCCGACATGGACCAGGCGACGCTGCAACCAGCGCTTAGAGTCGAATATTCGATCTCGAAGGGTGGACAAGAAGTCGCGCACATCGTCGAAGACGGAAAGAGCAAGATGGGTCTCATCGACATGAAAGGCCAGCAGCTCGTCATCGCACGCGCGATTCCGCTCCTGGACAAGCTCGCGGAACCTGGCACCTACACCGTGACGGCCAGGATTACCGATCTTGTTTCGCAGAAGGTTGTCACACCGCAAGCTCAATACACGGTGCTGAACAAATAGCTGCCTTCTGCGGTTGCGACATTGGAAGCCGGGCTCTCACGTGAGGCCCGGCTTTTTCGTCGCTGTTGTAAGCATCCCGATCTCTGTAGACGCCGAAGACTAGACTGAAGGCTGCGCCACATTCATCTTTTCGTTTACAAGATGGATTGCTATGATCTTGTCTCGAATTAAGAAAGCTGACCTTAAAGGCTATGAACTTTTCGATTAACCCTTTCACTGAGGACCTGGCAGTCGATCTCGGCACAGTACACACGTTCATCTATGGACGCGGGCGCGGGATGGTCGTTAATGAGCCGTCGCTTGTAGCCATCGACAAAGTATCAAACGAAGTGATCGCGGTCGGCAACGAAGCGCTCGAGATGTTAGGGCGTTCACCCGAAGACGTCGTGGTTGCTTATCCGATGCAGGATGGAGTGGTCGCCGATTCGCAGCTCGCGCAAACAATGCTAAAGAAGTTCGTGCGCAAGGCTCGCGGCGGGCGAGCGCGGTTCTCTCGCCGCATCATCCTAAGCGTGCCGGCGGGTATCACTTCAGTCGAACGTAAGGCCATTCGCGATGTCGTCGAGGGAGTTGGAGCGAGCCACGTCTACCTCGTCGAAGAGGGACTGGCGGCCGCACTCGGAGCGAAGCTCCCTGCTGCTGAAATGACTGGCTCAATGGTGGTGGACATCGGCGGCGCTACCACCTCGATCGCGGCAGTGGCGAATGCAGGCATCGTCGAATCGGAGACGATTCGAATAGGCGGGCTCGACATGGACCGCGCTATCACGGGCTACATCAAGCGCGAGCGCCACGTGCTGATCGGCGAAAGAACTGCCGAGCGGTTGAAGATGGTTCTCGGCTCGGCGACTGATCCGGTCGAAGATCACAAGAGCATCGTGAAAGGACAAAACGTCAGCGAAGGCGGGCCTGAGATGATCGAGGTCTCGTCGTTCGAGGTGCACCAGGCCATTGATCCAATCGTGAGAAAGATCGTCGAGGCTGTTCGGCTAGTTCTGGAACGGATTCCACCCGAGGTCGCGGGCGACATACATGATACGGGTCTTGTGCTGACTGGAGGGATCGCCTTGCTGGCGGGTATGGATGCGCGAATCAGCCAGGCAACGAAGCTTCACGTGGCGATCGCCGAGAGCCCCCGGCAATCAGTCGGCCGCGGGCTGGTCGCGTTGTATGACCAACCATTATTGTTGCGGCGCGTTGCTCGAAACCTCGAGCTGTCTTGATCGGCTAGTTGGGATCAATCTTGATTTTTGCCTCGAAGCGGCGATAGTTCCTGAATTCTATCACGTTC
>JADGNW010000370.1 GCA_017883315.1 Blastocatellia bacterium
ACTCAGCGGCGATACTCACTTTTCAAGATGATGTCGAGCTGGTGCAGGGACTCTCATCGCGGACCGACGCGCTAAATCGCGCCTTCGACCAGATTCAGTTCTCGCGCCGATTTGGCCCAACAAGCTCACGGCATCAAGCCACCGCTCTTTACGATGCGATTTATGTTACCTCGGATGAAGTGCTCGCTCGCGACGACATGCGAAGGGTTTCTGCGGATGAACAAGTAACGCGACGCGCCATCATTCTGCTCACCGACGGCGTCGATAACGCGAGCAGCCGCAAGCTCGACGAAGCAATCGATCGCGCGTGGCGAGCGGGCGTCATTATCTATTCAATTGGCATCGGCGACCGCTTCAGGTTCGAAGGCGTTCGCGAAGATGTGCTCAGGCGTCTCGGCGATGAGACCGGCGGAAGGGCTTACTTCCCGCGCGGCCCCGATGATCTGCTAAACGATTTCCATCAAATAGAAGCTGAATTGCGCAGCCAGTATTTGGTTGCCTATTCGCCTTCGAACTCGACGCACGACGGGCGCTTCAGGCGCGTAGAAGTGCGAGTCAACGCGCGGCCCGATGCGCGCATAATTCATCGCCGCGGTTACTACGCGGCTACGGAAGACATCAAGAAATGAAGTTAGCAAAAGTATTTTTTATCGCAGCAATCGCAGCAACGCTGTCTCTCGCTCCTTTGACCCTGAGCATCGCTCAGACCGAAAAGCAGAAACCGCAACCCAAAGCCGGTAAGCCCGCCGAGGGAGAGGGCAAGCAAGAAGATCAGGTGATCAAGCTGGGCACTCAGCTTGTGACTGTGCCTTTCAACGTCACCGACAAGAAGAACCGTTACATAAACGACCTCGCGAAAGACGACATTGAAATCCTCGAGGACAACAAGCCACAGCAGGTTTTTTCTTTCGAGCGCCAGACCGATCTGCCCATCACGATCGCGATGCTCATAGACATATCCGGCAGCCAGCAGTGGACGCTGGGAGAAGAGGTATCGGCTGCAAAAACTTTCTTTCGTAAGGTGCTTCGACCTAAGAAGGATCTCGCGGCAGTAGTAACTTTCGAACACGAGTCCGTGCTCGAGCAGAACCTGACCTCAGACCTCGACAAGCTTACACGCGCGCTGGACGGCGTTCGAATTCCGGCTGAGACAGTAACCGCCCGGCGAGGCGGAACGCCGCCGATCAACAACTCGGGAGTTGGCTCGACCGCTTTATACGATTCGGTCTACTCGGTGTCGTCAGACCTGCTCAGGAGAGAGGCCGGCCGACGCGTGATCATCCTCGTCACCGACGGCGAGGACACGTCGAGCAGCCTGAAGATGCGCGACGCCATCGAACGCACGTGGCGAAGTGAGATTATTGTTTATTCAGTCGGCATCGGCGGACCGATGGGCGTGGATCAAGGGACACTCAAGAAGATTGCCGCGGAAACTGGCGGGCGAGCTTTCTTTCCCAGAAACGAAAGGGACCTCGACGAGGCGTACGCCCAGATCGATGAGGATCTGCGTTCGCAGTACATACTCGCTTACACGCCGGCCAACGGAGCCAAGGACGGTTCGTTCCGCACTATTCAGGTGAAGGTGAAGAATCATACCGATCTGAATGTGCGATTCCGTCGAGGATACTTCGCTCCCAAGGAGAGCTGAGCGGTTTCAAAGCACTAGTTGGAAAGTTGAAGAACTGCATACTTCCAATTTTGAGTTGCAGTTTTCAACGTATCGCCTTGCGGATTTCCTGTTCACCAAAGTTCGTCCACTTCCCCGATTTGTCCTTCTGCTGCATCAGCAGCTTCCATCTGCCTGTCTCGGAATCCCAGGTGAAGGTGGTGTGAAACGGGCCATCAGGATACTCGAAGACGAACTTCACAGAGTTACCCGAACGTGTGCCGAAACCAAGCGTCTCGGACCAGCGGCCGCCAAAGGCATCGATCCAGTGAGCGACATATCGCTCGCTCGTATTATCGTAGCCGATGAAGACACGCGCTTCGTAGGCTGGCGGATTGGCTGCATCCGTCATGTCTACTTCGAGAAACTGATGTTTTAGCGTCCAATCGGCTTTTATCTGGTACTCAACAGCTCGATTCATGATCTTGCCAGTCGATTTCCAGTTGCCAACGAGTTTGTCGAGCAGGTCGTCCTTGAAAACACGCTCCGGTCCATCGAGCGCTTCTTGACAACTGGAATTCGCGCCCGCCGCTATTGGCAGACTCGACAGCAGAAGGCAGCACGTGATCAGCAATCTTCGATTCATATCTTTAACCAAATACGTTGTCAGGAACCGGAGCGCTTGCCTATCACCGATAACGAACGTCCGACCCCAGACGGTTGTCCCTTCCCTTCTTTTCGGTAAGAGAAAAACAGTTCATTCTGATGCATCGTACAGTAGTCCGCTACGTAAATGCGATCTTCGTCGAAGCCACAGAAACGTAGTTGTTGAACGTTGGCCGCGCGAATGTCGAGATGAGCCTTGCCGTTCTCTTTGAAGTTCACCAGCACCTGGCGCCAATAACCAAATTCACTCTTGTATCGATCGATGACGTCTTGCCCGACTTCGTAACAGTCAACGCAAGCCGTCGGCCCGAGCGCGGCGAAACAGTCGCGAGTGTTTACGCCGTGTAGCAGCATCATGTCCGCGATCGTCCGCTCAGTGATGCGCCCCGCCGTCCCACGCCAGCCGGCGTGAATCGCGGCCATCGTCCCGGTCTTAGTGTCTCCGATCAATACGGGCAAACAGTCGGCGGTCTGAATCGCAATAAGCACGTCGGGGAGACCAGTGATCATCGCGTCGCACTCAGGTTGAGGGCCGATCGCCTGCGCAGGTGATTCGATAGTACAACGTTCGTTGGAATGAGTTTGGCGCGCGGTTACTATCCTGGCGCCCTCTGTTCCGATTGCTTTGAGAAAGCGGCGGCGATTCTCGGCGACGTTTTCTTTTTGATCGCCCTTGAAATGCGCGAGGCTCAGTGAATCCGACGGTAAGGCGCTGACTCCGCCTAAGCGCGTGCTGAACGCGTTCACAAATCCAGCGTGTTCCAGAGGCTCACAGACAAGTGTCGTGAGGCGTGCTTTACCATGCGCCGTGTCGATCTCGCGGTCGCGCATAACGAAGGCGGGTTCGGCTGTTTCTTCAACCAGCTCCTGCATAATCGAGTCAGCCTTTATGTTCGACCGGTCAGTACGTCAAGCGCAGAAAAGACTTCTTCCAGAACTTGTTCTGATACGTTGCCCAGCCTGTCTGTGACGAAGCGGCTATCCACCGCAGTGAGTTGAAAGACAAGAGCAACCGAAGGGCGGCGCAGTCCGTTCTCTCGGCCGGGTTCCACCAGAATCGTCCCGGGAAAGCGCAGAGCGTCTAGCTGGGTAGTAAGAGGGACAAGCAGCGTGGTTGGTAAGGTCGAGATCGTCTGAAGAATGATCGCCGGGCGGCGTCCCGCCTGGGCGCGGCCTCCTCGCACAGGAAGCTCGACCCAATAGAGATCACCGACGGTCACGATTGCGCGTCCTCGTCGTAGGAGAACATCTCAAGGCTTTCAGCGCCGATTGATCGCCACGCTTGCAACTCATCGGCTAACGACTCGCTCATCGGCTCCTGCGTGAGTGGAACAAGCAGAATACCGGTGCGGGTTTCGATCACGCGGACGGGGGTGTGTTCTGCCAAACCGTATCGCGACCGCACCGCAGCCGGCAGGGTGATTTTGCCACCGTCTTCCATAGTCACGTTGTCTGCCGCTTTCATAGCGCGATTATAGCACAGGGGATGAGACAGTCAGAGCTCCCATTCTCATCACGCTACAGTTGCAGCGGATTGCTGCGCCGCCTGCGTAAGCGGCGTTGGGAGTTCAGCAGCTACCCGAGTCTCATACATTCAGGCTTGTGTTGACGGAGCACTCAGTTGACACTGCCTCTCAGCCCGGCTTACCCTCTCGTCTTATCATTCAGGCATGAAAGGTGACTGTGATGCTCGACATTAAGAAGCTTTTGGTCGACAAGCCGGAGACTTTGAGAACGAAGTTGGAACAGCGCGGCTGTCCACCTGATACCCTCCATCGTTTGAGGGAACTATATGAGCCCTTTCGCACGCTGATTCACCGACGCGATGAATTGAACGCGCGGCGCAATCGCGAGAGCCACGAGATCGGTGCGCTGATGAAGGCCGGGCAGAAGGACGAGGCCGAGTCGCGCCGTATCGCGGTACGCGAACTCGGTGATCAAATCGGAAAGATAACACCCGAACTGTCCGAGGCAGAAAAGAGGTTGCATGAGTTTATGCTCACGATACCTAACCTTCCTCACGACAGTGTGCCGGTAGGACCGGATGAATCCGCTAATCAGGAGATCAAGCGCTGGGGCACTCCACCCCAATTCGACTTCAAGCCGCTTGATCACGTTGAACTGGGTAACGACCTTCGCATCCTCGACATCGAGCGCGCTGCGAGGATCACGGGTGCCCGATTCGCGATCCTCAGAGGCTTGGGAGCGCGTCTTGAGCGCGCGCTCATTAACTTCTGTCTAGACCTTCACACACAACCGTTCAACCCTGAAACAAAACTGCATGGATACGAAGAAGTCTGGCCGCCGCTAATCGTCAACGACCGGACCCTTATCGGGACCGGCCAGCTTCCCAAGTTCGAAGATGACTTGTATAGGCTGAAGGATGTAGAGGACGTGTCAATGGAGTTAGACGCTCAGAAGACGACACCCCGGAAATACTATTTGATCCCGACCGCGGAAGTGCCGCTCACGAACATCTACGCAGCCGAGACCTTGGAGGGCTCGCGCTTGCCGATCAAGATGGTAGCCTACACGCCGTGCTTCCGCTCCGAAGCTGGTAGCTATGGCAAAGACACTCGCGGACTGATACGCCAACATCAGTTCGACAAGGTCGAATTGGTGAAGCTCACCCGGCCCGAAGACTCCTACGATGAGTTGGAATCGCTGACTCGCGACGCCGAAGCGGTGCTTGAAAAGCTGGAGCTTGCATATCGGAGAGTTGCGCTCTCGACCGGCGACCTCGGATTCTCGGCGGCAAAGACCTATGACATCGAGGTGTGGCTGCCGAGCCAGAACACCTATCGCGAGATCTCATCGTGTTCAAATTGCGAGGAGTTTCAAGCGCGCCGCGCGATGAATTATTTGAGGTTTTCCCGCAGTCCAAATTCGAAGCCGGAATTCGTACACACTCTGAATGGTTCGGGTCTCGCGATCGGACGGTTGTGGGTTGCGCTACTTGAGAATTATCAGCAAGCCGACGGCTCGGTTGTGATCCCCGAGGCATTGCGTCCTTACATAGACGGTTTAGAGCTGATCAAGTGATGTTGTTCTGAAATCCGCAATCCGCATTCTGCAATCCGCAGTCAAGAAAGCGGGCCACCGCACATCAGCGCCAGAAGTCGTAGAGAG
>JADGNW010000371.1 GCA_017883315.1 Blastocatellia bacterium
AACCATGAGGATGCCGCCAGGCTGACTTATCTCGGCCTGTACGCACTTCAGCATCGCGGGCAGGAATCGGCGGGAATGGTGTCGTCGGATGGAACGCGCCTGCATGCCTATCGCGGGATGGGCTACGTCAGCGAGATCTTTCGCCAGGAAGAGCTCTCCCACCTGCCGGGCCGCTCGTGCACAGGTCACGTCCGCTACTCGACCACTGGAAGCGTTTCCCTCCGTGAAGCGCAGCCGTTCCTGGTCGACGGCTATCGAGGGCAGCTTGCGCTGTGTCACAACGGTAATCTCCCTTACGCCAATGAGGTCCGTGACGAACTCGAGCTGGAAGGGGCGATATTCTCCTCTACCTCGGACACCGAAGTCGTGCTTCACAAGATCGCGCGCTCGCGAGCCATCGATTTGGTTGGCGCCATCACCGACACGTTCACCGAAATCGAAGGCGCGTACTCGATGCTGTTTCTCACCAAGGACAGCTTGATCGCGGTGCGCGACCAGCGAGGCTTTCGCCCGCTGTGTCTTGGTCAGCTTGGAGACGCTTACGTTGTCGCTTCCGAGACGTGCGCGTTCGATTTGATCGACGCCACTTATTTACGCGACGTGCAGCCCGGCGAGACTCTGGTCATCGATCGCGATGGGCTTCATTCTTCGTTCCCGCTGCCGAAGCTCAAGCCTGCTCACTGCATCTTCGAGCACGTTTACTTCTCTCGACCCGACTCGATTGTGTTTGGCCGCTCGGTGAACAAGAGCCGGCATAAGATGGGTCAGCAGCTCGCTCGCGAGTGCCCGGCAGACGCGGACATCGTCGTCCCGGTTCCCGACTCTGGCGTTTCGGCGGCGATCGGGTACGCGGCTGAATCGGGGTTGAAGTTTCGATTCGGGCTGGTTCGGAACCATTACGTCGGCCGCACGTTTATCGAGCCCAAACAATCGATTCGCCATTTCGGCGTAAAGGTGAAGCTCAACCCGGTTCGCGACCTGATCGAAGGCTTGCGTATCGTATTGATAGACGATTCGATCGTGCGCGGGACAACTTCGAAGAAGATAGTGCAGATGGTCCGCCAGGCCGGCGCGAAAGAAGTACACGTTCGCATAAGCTGTCCGCCAACGGTCGCGCCCTGCTTTTATGGCGTCGACACTCCGACTCGCGACGAGTTGATCGGAGCGAACCTGAGCGTCGAAGATATCGCTCGGCATATCGACGCCGACAGCCTGGGCTATCTCAGCCTCGAGGGATTGCTGGGCGCGTGCGGCGATCCTTTTGGTAATCGCCATTGCACCGCGTGCTACACAAACGACTATCCGATACCGGTCACCTCAGCCGCGCGAACCAAGACTGAGAGAGAAGAAGGTTCGCTTTTGGCCGACGCGGTTTGGCCTCGAACATAACCCGCCCCTCGATGAATAGAAGACTCAGATCCATCGTCACTCTTGCGCTGCTCGCGGCCGCGCTTGTCGCGCTGGTTCTGCTCTTCCGTCAGAGACAGGCAGTTCCACAACCTGGCCCCGCTTCAGGAAAACTTGTAGTTCGGTTTCTCGACGTCGGTCAGGGCGATTCGGAGCTGATAGCGCTGCCGGACGGCGAGACGATTCTAATCGATTCAGGCGATAGCGGCTCACCTACCGTTGACCTGCTGAGAAAATTCGGTGTGACAGAAATCGCGTTGATTATCGCCACTCACCCGCATTCCGATCATATCGGCGAGATGCGCGACGTGATGCGAGCGTTCAAGGTGCGCGAGTTTTGGGACTCAGGATTCAATCATCCGACGAAGACCTACGGCGACATGCTGCAGGAGATCAAGGACGAGGGAATCAAGTTTGCTACTCCAAAACGCGGCGATATGCGAACGTTCGGAGATGTGTTGCTTGAAGTCCTCAATCCCGGGGATCAACCGCCCGACGAGAATCCCAACAACGCGTCGATAGTCGTGCGGCTCAGCTTTGGCGAGAAGAGATTTCTCTTCACGGGTGACGCGGAGAAATACGAGGCTTCAGCGAAGCCTTCGGCCTGGGAGCAGATGCTCGAGACTGAGAGAGACAAGCTGCATGTTGACCTCTTGAAGGCTGCACATCACGGCAGCTCGAACGGCACAACTCGCGATGTGCTCGATGCGGTTCGGCCCTCGATAGTCACGATCAGTTGCGCTGCGGGGAATGATTATCACCATCCGCATCCAAAAGTGATGCGAATGCTCGAGCAGGATCGCGATCGGATCAAGCTATATCGCACCGATCTGGAAGGCACGATCACTGCAGTCTGCGACGGCCACGAGATAGAAATGAGTTCAGACAAACAACTCGCGGGAGATCGGCTTTACTTGACTGGTGATGAGGTCGCGGGTACGGTTGCCAGCGACGGCCGCAGTCAGGGCCCTCGACAGAATGCTCGAAGCGGTAGGAGATCGCGATGAAACCGGGAGCCTCGACGAAAGTAATTGTGGATCGCATTGAAGGCGAACTGGCGGTGCTTGTGCTTCATGAAGACGACCTGGTGAAGTTCAATTTGCCGGTTAGGCTTTTGCCTGACGACGCTAGAGAAGGCGATCACCTGCAGATGAGTTTTGCGACGGATGAACTGAGTCGAGAGGCTGAGAAGAAGAGGATCGACAATTTGCTGGGGGAACTAAAGGCTGGATAGTTACTCTTTGCGACTCTGCGGCTTGGCGTCTTTGCGTTGGAAGTCTTTCACGCAAAGACGCTAAAGCACGCAAAGGCGCGAAGAAGACGCTTATGAGCAAGCAGATCAGTTATCGCGACGCGGGCGTTGATATCGACGCCGCTAACGAAGCCAAAGAGCGCATCAAGCGCCTGGCGCGCGAGACCTTCACTCCCAACGTGCTTACCGAGATAGGTTCGTTTGGGGGGATGTTTCGCGCCGACTTCTCGCGGATGAAAGAGCCGGTGCTGGTTTCGTCTGCTGACGGCGTCGGCACCAAGCTGCGTGTGGCCTTTATTACCGGCATTCACAACACTGTCGGCTACGATCTGGTGTGCCACTGCGTCAACGATATTCTTGTGCAGGGCGCGCGCCCGCTTTTTTTCCTCGACTACATCGCCGCTGGAAAACTCGTTCCCGATACCATCGCGTCCGTGATTGAAGGGCTCGCGCGCGGGTGCAAAGAAACTGGCTGCGTCCTGATCGGAGGAGAGACGGCCGAGATGCCCGGTTTTTACGCTGAAGGCGAATATGACGTCGCGGGTTTCATAGTCGGCGTTGTCGATCGAGGCCAGGTTATCGACGGCGCTCGTATTGCCCCCGGGGACGTGTTGATTGGATTGCCATCAGTAGGATTGCATACGAACGGTTATAGCCTCGCTCGCAAGCTCTTCTTCGAAGTCGCCGGCTACAAGCCGGACAGCTACATTGACGAACTTGGTTGCACAGCCGCTCAAGAGTTGCTCAAGCCGCATCGCAGTTATCTCGGCGCGCTCGAAGGTCTGCTCGAATCGGGTTGGATAAAGGGGCTCGCGCACATCACCGGTGGAGGCTTGCTCGAGAACATCCCGCGCATCTTGCCCGTAGGCGCCGCGACTGAGATCCAAGCGGGCTCGTGGCCTGTCTTGCCGGTGTTTGATCTTCTTGCGGCGACCGGCAACGTGTCCGAACAGGAAATGTACCGAACATTCAACATGGGAATCGGAATGGTCGTAGTTACCGGAGCTGACGACGCTGTGCGACTTCGCGCGCATTTCGATCAGCTTGGCGAAGCGAGCTACGATATTGGCCGCGTCGTCGAGGGCGCGCGTTTGGTGA
>JADGNW010000372.1 GCA_017883315.1 Blastocatellia bacterium
CTGATTCAAGATATAGCAACCTCAACGGCCATAGCTTATAATAACCGTGCAATGTCCAAGGTAGAAACGACCATGGCAGTCCCGCTGACGACCACCGAGTTCGGGACTATTCGCGTGGGCAGTTCGCGCGTGAGTCTGGATTCTGTAGTTCATCATTACAAGCAGGGTGCAACTGCTGAACGAATAGCCGAAAGCTTTCCTTCTCTGGACCTCGCGGATATCTATGCCGTGATCGCTTACTACCTGGCCAATCCCGATTCAGTAGAAGAGTATCTGCAGAGGCAGGAAGCGGAGGCCGACGCGTTACAGCAACAGATTGAGTCAGACCTAACGCAGCAGAAAGCAACTAGTCAACTACGCGAGCGCATTCGAGCTCGGTGGGCTGCGCGGCAGTCATCGACGGACTCCGGCACCGATTAAAGATGCTTCGGCTCCTCATCGATCAGGATATTGATCAAGACATCTTGAGGGGACTCCTGCGCCGCATTCCTGACCTCGACGCCATGACTGCTTATGACGTCGGCATGAGCGAGGCACCAGACCCTGAGCTACTCGCCTGGGCAGCGGAAGCCGGACGAATTCTCGTTACGCATGACCGCAGAACCATGCCAGCACACGCCGCACGCCGCCTCGCCGCAGGCGATGACATTGCCGGCGTCATAGTTGTGTCACGCCGAATACCAATCAGCACTGCGATTGATGAGCTTGAGATCGCCGTTCTGTGCAGCGAACCAGAAGAGTGGCAGAACCTCGTTCGTCATATACCGTTGTGAGAAGCGGCGGATGGGTGCGCGCCTTGTGTGACCCCGCGAGAGACACACCGATAGGGTCAGCGCACTCTATTGCAGTGCTCAAACGACTCAACTAATCTCGCTGCCCGCCGCGAGGCGGCACGTCGGCGGAGTTTATCCCGTTCCCGGTCAGGATCACGTTTTGATGACTATCCGGCGCGTTGTCGGTAAGCACGATGACAGCCTTTCGCTTTTCGTTGATCGACGGCGTGAAGGTCACATCTATCACGCAGCTCTTGGCCGAAGCAATCGTAGCACCCGTACACGTGTCACCCATCAGAGCAAAGTCTTGCTTGTGGTCCCCACTGATAACCACGCTGTTGATGTATAGGCCCTTGCCGCCGGTGTTTGTGACGACGATCCTTTGTGGTTTGCTTTGCCTCTTGGCTACCTGGTCGCCAAAGTCAACGGCGCCTGGTTCGAGCTTGACGGTGGGTGGTGTTGACGGTTGATCGTTCTTTGGCGTCTGTTGCAAAAATCCCAAATGCAAAAGCGAGATGAGCAGGAGAGCAAACGTCGGTGCTTTTTTCATAACCTCAACTCCTTATGATCGAATTATAGGACCGCGGCCCGCAGTAAGGAAGGTAGAGGCAAAACGGAAAGACGTAAGTGGCTAGTTCCAGTTCTTAAGTTGAGGCCAACTCTCCTGGAGGTTGAAACCTTTCGGACGGCGACAGAGAAACAGCTCCCAGTGCTGCGACTTCATCGCGTACGGATGACCTACCTCGCCGACTTTTTCAACCTGCTCGAACTTCTGCTCCAGGACTTCTCGCCGGTCGCCCATCACAAGCATGATCTCGCCAGTGTAATCTCGCGGCCCCCAATACCAATAAGTCAGGTGACCTGAGATCGCCTTGGGTAGCCCGAGCTTCGGCCCATAGAAATCAATGGCCCCTGCCTGGCCGTAGTCTTGTCCGAAGACCGCAGTCTTCTCTCGTTCGGCCTCAGGAATTTGGTTATAGGCATTCGCAACCGCCTGGGCTATCTCCGGCCAGCCGAAACGGTCGGCGAACAATTGCGGTAGCGCGCTTGTTCCGCGGTTCTCGATTCGCGGAGGAGAGATTTTCAGCGTCTCGGTGTATTTGATGTAGGTCTCAGGCGAGAGCAACGGCATCGCGAGCGGCGCGAATATTGCTCCGCTGATAACGATCAGCCCAACGTACGCCAGTCGCAGCGGGCGCAGCGATGTTAGAGTGAGCCATTTCTCGATCGCGACCGCTCCTCCTGCAAGCAGCATCGAGTAGGCCGGAAGCAGGTAGTAAACGCGGCTATCTGCGGCGATGAGAACCATCAATGGAATGAAGTAAGCAAAGCCGAAAACCCGGAATCGCTTTCCATTCTCGTCACCGAAAAGGAAATACCATAGCCCCGCAAGCCAGATCGGAAGAGCGGCTGGTTGCATAAACAGAATCTGCTGCGCCATGAACGCGACCGGAGACAGGCTGACGTTACGATGATTCCGTTTGATGTTGGCGAGCTGTTCGAGATGCGGGAAATGGTGTTGCCACATCCACAAAAGATTCGGAAGCCAGATTACAAATGCTATCGCTCCGGCGGCTGCGAACCACCAGTTGAACATGATCCGTCGCTGGGGCGTCACTAGTAGTGAAGCAATCACCGCAAACGCGAAGAGGATTATCGTGTGTTTGTTCAACAGACCGATTCCCGCAAGCAAGCCGAACGCGAGCCACAGCTTCGTGTTGCCGGTCCTGATAATTCGAATGATGATCAGCGCGCAGCCTGCGACGAGAACCAACTCGATCGAGTTCATCGACAGGTAGGCATCAGCGGCTAGCCACCCGGGCGCGACCAGGGCTGCGAGCGCGGCAAGCCCTTGGGCGTATCGGCCGCCACCCAACTCTCTCGCCATTGCTCCGACGAGCAGGACAAGTGCGGCTCCGGCTAGCGCAGGAAAGAGGTGAATTCCGTAGAGCGAATCTCCAAAGAGCGCACGAGCCAGCCACGCTTGAGCGGCGGTCAGCGGCGGCATATCAACGTAGCCCCAGGCGAGATGTTCTCCGCAGGCAAAGAAATACAGCTCGTCGACGAACAATCCGTAGTTCGCCGCTGCTATCAGATGAAGCACGAGCTTGACGCCGGCCAGACAAGCGACGATCACCGGACCGCTGAACACTTCCTTCTTTGAAGGACTATCTGCCTGACTATTCAAACATTGATTCCTTAGCGACGTGATTACCAACCTGAGACTTGGCTAGCCTAGGCCGAGAGAGGGGGACCGTCAACTCTTCGACGGCACATAAGGCTTCTTCACATACTGCGTCGCCAGCTTGTGCGAATCAAAAACATTCTCGCGCTTCAGCACCATCTGATATTCCGCCATCGCTTCGTCGCGTTTCCCGAGCGCGTCCAATGCCTCGCCCATGCGAAGATGCGCAAGCGAAACCAGACCCGCGTTTGACTTCGGCCAGCGCTGCACTTCTTTGAATCGAGCGATCGCAGTTTCGTATTCCTGCTTACGCGAGAGCGCTTCGCCCCATTGATAGTTCATCAGGTCGGCGACTTGAGCCGTCACGCGATCGTCCTTCAACAACTCAGCAAACGAGCGAGCGCCTTCGTCCGACTGACCGTTCCGATACAACATCGATGCGCGCTCGAGTCCAAAAATATAGTTGCGCGGATAATGAGTCGTCAGATTGCTGATGATCTCGAGCGCACGCTCGCGTTTGTCCTCTTTGCTGTAGATCCCAAGCAGCACGACTCGCGAGTCATCGGCCCCGTACTTTCCGCGACTGACGACCAGCTCAAGGTGCTCGATGCCTTTGCTCTTTGATCCCTTCAGTCCCGCGAAACGCGCAAGCAGCCGCCAGCCGAACGGTAGGCTGTCAATCACGTACTCGTAAAGTCCGATGCTCAAGTACGCATCAACATAGTTAGGGTCGAGCTTGATCACCTCGCGCTGGATCTTCACCGAGTCGTTGGCGTCACCAATCCCTCGCGAGAAGCCTCGCTTGACTGACGAACCGTAAGCGGCCCTGATTCCCAGCGCGGACGCCTCGTAGTAAAGCGCGTCAACGTCTTTTGGGTTCTGAAGCAGGCGTGCCTTGGATACAGCGACCGCTTGTTTGATCAAGTCACTGAACTCGTGATCGCGTTTCTGATCGACCTTGTCTTCGTTGGCGTCCTGTGAGTAAAACGAGCCTCCTGTGTAGACAGAAGTCGTCAGGCGCCGGCTCAGATAAAGAGTCTCGAGCCAGAGATTGTTGGCCAGATACAGGTATCCCGCGGGATGATCGGGCGCAAGCTTTGTCATCTGCAAGAATCGCTCGCGCGCGGTTTTGTAGTCGAGATTGTATACGGCGTCAAAACCCTCGATCCTCAAACGGTCAAACTCGGAAGGTTCGCCTGGCGGATCATTCTTTCGCTCACCCTTCCGCTCCGAAGACGTTAGTTGCTGTTGAAACGACGCTTTAGGTTCCGTCACGCAGGTCGAACCAAACGTCAACGCAGCGGCTATCATCACTGAAATGAGTTCTACGCGCATCAGGAACACCCCTCTTACTAAGGAACGATTACCGAGAGCGCATCGGGCACGATATCGAAGGTCATCGGCAACGGGCCGATGATCTCGCCGTCCGCTTCGACCCACGGCTCAACCACCGAGTTCGCGACGACGTGTTTGCCTTTTATCAACGAGACCCCAGGAACGTC
>JADGNW010000373.1 GCA_017883315.1 Blastocatellia bacterium
CGGCTCTACGGCGAACGCGACTTTGCGCGGCTTCAGCAGATCGTCACGCTAAAGTTCATCGGCTTCCCTCTGAAACAAATTAAGAACATTCTCAACCGAGGCTCATTCGACCTGGCAAAGGAACTGCGAAGCCAACGCGAGATAATCGTCGAACAACGGCGCAGGCTTGATCTGGCCGTGAAGGCGATCGAGAGAGTCGAAGGCATCCTGGCTTCAACAGACGAGCCCGATTGGGAGGTGTTCGCAGAAATAATCGAGGTGATCAATATGCAACACGACATGACATGGACCGATAAGTACTACTCTGAAGAAGCAAAACAAAAGATCGCCGAGCGAGCGGCGACCGTTCCACGAGAAGTGATCGAGCAGGCGCAACGAGATTGGCCGGCGCTGATCAAAGAGGTTGAGGCATCGCTGGACGAAGATCCCGCTGGCGAGAAAGTTCAAGCGCTCGCCGAGCGTTGGGTGAAGCTCATCCAGGGCTTCACTGGCGACGATCCTGAAGTTCAGAGAGGTCTGAACAAAATGTACGCAGACAAGCATAGCTGGCCGGCGACATTCCCAAAGCCGTACAGCGATGAAGTGCAGGCGTTCATGGTGAAGGCATTGGCGATCAGGCGCGAGAAGCAAGGATCGTAGTATCTGCCACTTTGCGGATCTTTGCGGCTTTGCGCGAAACAAATTCTGCGCAAAGTCGCAGAGGCTCACCATCAATTAACTACTAAGCTGCCGTAAGAATTTTAGGAGCACATTGCCAGTCACTGTGCGGCGATAGTGCTCCGTCGAACGAAGGTCGGTGATCGGTGTGATTTCCTGTGCGATAATCTGGCGAGCCTCTTCCATGAGAGTAGCAGTGAGTTGGGCGCCGGTAAGCAGGTGTTCGGTCTTAGGTGCGCGAACTACCGTGGGAGCTACGCTACCAACGCCAATGCTTATCGAACTAATTCTTCCGTCCGAGATTTGAGCTTTGGCGGCCATCACGGTTTTCGAGATGGCTTGCGCGCGCCGAGTGCCAACCTTCCAAAAGAAATCGCGCTCGCTTTCCTTCAGCTTCGGTACGCGAACGGCTAACACCAGCTCATCCGGCTCGAGCACGCTGCGACGATAGCCCGTATAGAACTGATTGAACGCAACCGTCCGTGTGCCGCGAGCGCTTCCTATTTCGACTTCTGCATCGTATGCGGCGAGCACCGGAAGACTATCGCCCGCGGGCGATGCGTTCACTATGTTGCCGCCGATGGTACCGCGATTCTGAATCTGAATAGCGCCGATCGTTCGGGACGCGGCTACAAGCGAAGGCGCGTGCTGTTGAATCAACTCCGACTTGATCAGTTGTGTGTAAGTCGTCAGCGCACCGATTCGCAGCGCATCACCTTCGTCGGTTATGCCTCGGAGTTCGTCTACTCGCCAGATGTCCAGGAACTCCGCGGCGTCGAGCATGTGAGCGTTCATCAAGACCATCAGGTCCGTCCCGCCGGCTATGATCTTCACTGCGCCGCCACGCTCTGACAAGAGACCGTAAACATCTGCCAGGGTCTGGGGCGATTGCACTGTGGGATCAAGACTCATTGTGGTACTCAGTTGCACCCCGTAGGGGCGCCCCTCGGTGGTGGGTGATCGTACGGTGGCCATGAGGGGCGCCGGAGGGACGCCCCTACAGGTCACCAACTCATCGTGTTCTTCAAAATCAGCCTTCGACGACGTCGGTCTCGAGATCAACCGCCAATCTAACGGCCCCGCATTTGATACACGCGAACGCTTGAACGAACCGTTCTTCATTGTCATCGGAAAAGAGCATCGTGAGTTCCTTGTCCGCGAACAGCAACCCTGAGCGCATCACCCCTCCGCAGTCCCGACAGGGCACACTATTCTTTGGTGGAACGATCGAATCGGCGTCTTCGACTTCATCTGCATCAGGCTCGGGCTTTTCAAATGGGAGGCTGCGTTTCTGTAGTTCCGCCTGGGCGAATTCGAGCGCCTCTCTGCGATAGTCGTTGTATTCAACCTCGACTATTTGCAGAAGCTCCCGATCTGACATCTGCGATATGCGGTCCTTTAACTCGCTCAGCTCTTCGTCCAAAAACATGGCTTACCCCTTTCGTCAGCGCTAACGCTTCATCTCCGAAGCTTGCTCGATAGCATCGATGATCTTCACGTACCCGGTACACCGGCAGAGATTCCCGGCGATTGCTTCTTTGATTTCGTCGCGCGACGGATGAGCATTCCCGTCCAGTAACGCGCGCGCAGCGATCAACATGCCCGGCGTGCAGATCCCGCACTGCGCGCCTCCGCATTCCAGAAACGCCTGCTGAAGCGGATCGAGCCGCCCGTCGTGTGCGAGGCCTTCGACAGTCAGAATCGTCGAGCCGTTCACCTGGCACACCGGAACGAGACACGAATTGATGACTTCGCCGTCGATGATTACCGAGCACGCGCCGCACTCGCCTTCACCGCAGCCTTCTTTGGTTCCGGTCAACCGCAGGTCTTCCCGAAGCACATCGAGCAGCCGCTTCATTGGCGACGTGTCTACGGTGCAATCGGTATGGTTGAGTCGAAGCTGAATTCTCATCGATTCATTTCTTCCGTAGAATGACGTGCAGGTGAGTTCTAAGGTCAGCGCTTAATAGATCATCAAGGTGCTGGTGAAAATCCGGGTCGGCACCGGCATCCAACTCAGCAAGAGCAAGAAGGTACCGACCCAATTCGCGATAGCCGTTGCTGGTACCATAGACATTTATCTGAAAGGCCCCCGCTACCGTCGGAGCGCCAGATACGGGGTTCAACAGACCGGCTTCGTCTAGTTCTTCACTGTGCACCGTAAATTGTATGTTACTGCCAACGTGCGGGTCAGGAACGCCGCCGAAGAAGTGTCCAGGCTTTTTTTCGACGACGGAACCATCACCTAGAAAATCCAGCTCCACACTTATGGTTTTCTTAGTCAACCTGGCCTCCTTCAATTACCCGCTGCAGACGCTCAGGCGTAATCGGAATCTCGCTGACAAACGCCCCGGTAGCGTTGAACACCGCCGCAGCAATCGCGGGAGCCGCCCCGTCCATCGGCAACTCGCCAACTCCTTTCGCGCCGAACGGCCCGTGAGGATACTCCTTCTCGACTATGATCGTTTCCATCTCAGGCGCGTCGAGCGAGGTCGGAATGATGTAGTTCGTGAGTCGATTGTTGATGATGCGTCCTTTGTCCCACACCAGCTCTTCGAGCAATCCGTAACCGACTGCTTGAAGCGTGCCCCCTTCGATCTGACCGGCCGCGAGCACTGGATGAATCGCGCGACCGATGTCCTGGGCCGTCGTTATCTTCTGCACCGTCACTTCGAAGGTGTCGATATCGACTTCGACTTCAGCCACCTCCGCGCCCCACGAGTAAACCGGGTACGCGTCACCCGAGTAGGTTTCATCATCCCATTCGATCTCCGGCGGTGAAGCGTATCGAGCGTAAGCGCGAAGCTCGCCAAATTGCGCAAGGTATTCGTGCGCGATTTCATTGAAGCTCGCTAGATACTTTCCGTTAGCGGTGAACTTACCGGCGACCAGCTTCGCCTCGGGCGCGCCAAAGCGTTCGCCGACGAAGTTTATGAGCTTGTCTTTGATTTCGCGCGCCGCGAGCTGCACGACCCTCCCGACGACCATTGTAGTTCGCGAAGCAACGGTCGGTCCGCTATCGGGCACTCGTGACGTATCGGGATCCTCGACCTCGACGCTGTCGAAATCGAGACCCAATTCATCGGCGACAATTTGGCAGAAGATCGTGCGCGTGCCCTGGCCGATCTCGGTCGAGCCCGACAGAACTCGCGGGCGTCCTTCGGTGGTGATTTCTACGCCTGCTAGCGCTTTCATTCGCGCCTCGCCGCTACCGGTGAAGCCCGCGCCATGCAGGAAGAATGAAAGCCCAACGCCGCGACGCTTGTTGCCGTCCGTTTTCAAATCCTGTTTATCCTGTTTATCCCTGTTCGAGTATCCGGATCGCTCGACCGCCGCGTTCAACACGTCTTCCGATCCAACGCTCCAGGTCAATCGCTGACCGGTCGCAGTGATGTCGCCCTCGCGAAGCATATTGATCCGCCGAAGATCGAGCGGATCGATGCCAAGCTCGGCGGCGATCTTTTCCATTTGCATCTCGTATGCGAACGTCACTTGAGGCGCGCCGAATCCGCGAAACGCTCCATTCGGCGGCGTATTTGTCACTACCGCTCGCGCCGCGATTCTAACGTTGTCGCAGCGATAGGGTCCGAGCGCGTGAATCGCCCCTCGCGAAAGCACTACGGGCGTGAGCGTCACGTAAGCTCCGCTGTCCAGCACGATGTCAATCTCGGATGCCGTCAGCCGGCCCTTGCGTGTCACGCCCGTTCGATGGCGGATGATTCCCGGATGACGTTTCGTAGTTGCGGCGATGTCTTCGCCTCTTTCGTATACGATCTTCACCGGGCGGCGCGACTTCTGCGCCAACAACGCTGCGTGAGCCGCGATCATCGACGGGTATTCTTCCTTGCCGCCGAACCCGCCGCCCGTTGTGGTTTGAATCACCACTGCTTTCTGGTCGCTCAGATTGAGAAGTTGCTTCAGCGCTTTGTGCACGTAGTAAGGGCACTGCATCGAGCCCATCACTGTCATCTCGCCGTCGCCGGGAATCGCGATCATACCTTGGGGCTCGATGTAGAGCTGCTCTTGATGCGGGACTCGATACTCGCCTTCGATAATCATATCGGCGGCGGCGAATCCTTCGTCGATGTCTCCGCGCCCGATCAGGAATCGCTTGAGGACGTTATCTGTGCCGTAAAGAACCTCGTCGCAAGCCAGCGACTCTTCGATCGTC
This sequence comes from Blastocatellia bacterium, assembly GCA_017883315.1. Lineage (GTDB taxonomy): Bacteria > Acidobacteriota > Blastocatellia > UBA7656 > UBA7656 > Onstottus_A. Next base: position 4,829 of record JADGNW010000373.1, read on the forward strand.
AGCACGGGATTCAGCTCCGTGTATTCGATATGAATATGAAGAGCGGCTTCTTCGATAAGTTGTTTGCTTTCGCCGGCGAGCAGCAGAATCGGTTCGTAGCAATGCCGCACTTCGGACTCGACGAGCAACGGTTGATCGTTCTCGATCAGTGCGACGTAGTTCTCTCCGGGAATGTCCCTGTGATCGACGACGACGATCCGAGACCAATCGTAAGCAGGATCAAACTTGATGGACGTGATTCGCCCGCGCGGGATCGTGCTGCGAATCGTCTTTCCCAAAAGCATCCCGTCCAGCGCGATGTCATCCACGTAGCGCGCGGCGCCAGTGAGCTTGTCGTAGCCCTCTTTGCGTAAGACGTTTTGTCCGACTGCCATGGAAGCCCCTTGAAATTTGGCATAGTTTACTCGCCGTCGTATACAGTGACAAGCCAGCAGATAGTTTGCCTGCTGCCGAACCGCGAGAGATACTCACAAAGAATGCTGAATGTTGATAGCTACCTTTCACGAATCGACTACAATGGGTCGCGCGAACCTACGGCCGAGACGCTGCGCGAGCTTCACAAGGCGCATATGCTCTCGGTTCCTTTTGAGAACCTCGACAATCATTTCGGGCGGCGGATCGTTCTCGAGGAAGAGAAGGTGATTCGCAAGATCGTCGACGAGATGCGCGGCGGTATCTGCTACGAGCTGAACGGAGCCTTCTGCGCTCTGCTGCGCGCAATGGGGTTTGAAGTATCGATGCTATCGGCGGGGGTCGCGCGCGACGAGGGAGGCTTCGATCCGCCGTTCGATCATATGACGCTGTTGGTTCAGTTGAAGGAACGGTGGCTCGCCGATGTCGGTTTCGGAGATTCGTTCCGCGAGCCGCTGCTATTAGATGATCGCGGCGAACAAGTGCAAGGTGAAGCCGCTTATCGTTTGGTGGATGCCGACGGTTATGTGATTGTGCAGCGGCGAAAAGGCGATGAATGGAAACCCGAGTATCGTTTCACGCTTGAGCCGCACGAGTACTCCGACTTCGCGGATATGTGCCACTATCATCAAACCTCGCCGGACTCGATCTTCACTCGCCGGCGCGCGTGCACGCGAGCGACTGAAGATGGACGAATAACCGTCAGTGATATGCGGCTGATCATCACCGCGCGCGGCGAGAAACAAGAACGCGAGCTTGGCAGCCACGAAGAATGGAAGGCGGCATTGCGCGAACACTTTGGAGTCGAGTTGGAGCAGGCTTAGCGATGTCGGACGGCTTCGATAGAGTGTGTCTATGGTGGGTTATTCGGAAACACCCCTCGCGAAGAAGCTCGGAATAAAGGAAAGCTTTCGTGTAGCGCTGGTCGGTGCGCCGCCGGGCTTTCGGCGCGAACTGATCGGCCTGCCGGACGGAGTGAAGTTTGTTACCAGCGTGCAGACATCGCTCGATGTGATTCTGTTCTTTGTAACGTCGCAGTTAGAGCTGACGCAAAACTTCACACCTCTTGCTTCAAAGCTGGCGCCGGCTGGGATGCTGTGGATTGCCTGGCCAAAGAAGGCTTCAGGGGTGATGACTGATTTGTCCGACAACTCAGTGCGACAGATAGGTCTGGACGCCGGACTCGTCGATGTTAAGGTCTGCGCCGTAAACGAAATCTGGTCCGGCCTGAAGTTCGTCATTCGCGTGAAGGATCGCAAGCGAATGTGATCGGGCGATTGAGCTGCAATCAATCGCCCGATCTTTCATTTTGCGTGCGCAGCCGCCGCGTCCCTCGCGCCTGCGTTCTTCACATACTTGTCCATCCAGTTGATCATCTCCGCCAGCGTGTGAAAGACCGACTCGCGAGCCGTGTACGCGTGAGCTTCATACGGCAGCGTAATGTAGCGCACCGTAGCGCCGTGCCCCTTGAGCGCCATGTAGAATCGCTCCGACTGAATGGGGAACGTTCCCGAGTTGTCATCCGCTTCTCCGTGAATCAACAGAATCGGCGCCTTGATCTTATTCGCATAAAAGAACGGCGACATTTTGCCGTAAACATCCGGCACTTCCCAGAAGGTCCGCCGCTCGCTCTGGAACCCGAACGGCGTCAGTGTGCGATTGTAAGCCCCGCTACGCGCGATGCCCGCGCGAAACAGATCCGAGTGCGCCAGCAGATTGGCGGTCATGAACGCGCCGTAGCTGTGTCCTCCAATACCGATCCGGTCACGATCGGCGACGCCCATTTCAACGACCTTGTTCACTGCTGCTTCGGCGCTCGCAACGAGTTGGTCGACGTAATTGTCGTTCGCGGTTTCGCCCGGTCCCACAATCGGCATCGTCGGGTTGTCCAGGATTGCGTATCCCTGAGTCAGCAGAAACAGGTGAGAGATCCCTGTCACTCTGGTGAAGCGATATGCCGATCCCGAAACCTGACTTGCCGTGTCCGTGTCCGTGAACTCGCGCGGGTATGCCCACATCACCAGCGGAAGCCGCTCGCCTTTCTTATAACCAGGCGGGAGGTACAACGTGCCCGATAGTTTCACGCCATCCTTTCGCTGGTAGGTGATGAATTGTTTCGCGACGCCCGCGAGCTGAGGCGCCGGATCTTTGAACTGAGTGAGCGCGCGCTTTGTCCCGGCCGCGAGATCGCGCACATAGTAGTTCGGCGGATCGGCCGGCGTTTCGTACTCGGTGAGGATGCTCTTCGCATCGTCATCAAGTGGAGCGACAATCGATTCATAGGTCTTCTCTGTCGATCGGAAGAGTCTTTCAGTCTTGAGCGTTTTGAGGTCAAGCCGATCGAGGAACGGCCGATCGCCATCAGGCGAGGAACCGGCGCCTATCAGATAGATGGAATCTCCGGTCTGCTGAATCAAGCCGCCACCGCCGAATCCACCGAAGCCTCCACCTCCGCCGGCGCGTCCGGCGCCGCTGTCCCTTCGGACAACCGGAGTGCCGGGATTAGCATAGGCGTCCTGCTGCCTGCGGTCCCAAAGTTTGCGAGGCTCGGCTCCCGATTCGAGGATCCAGGTTCGAACGCGCCGCGTCGCTCGATCAGACTCGCTCAACAGCGCAATGCCTTTTTCGGTGTAAGAGAGACCACTGAATCGGCCCTCGGTTTTTGCCACTTCAATGGGCGCGCTGGAAAACGGAGCTGCCAGCGCGAGCACTCTATCGCGGAACGGAACTTTGTTCTTGGGATTACCTTCGTCTAAAGCTTCGACCCAGGTCACGGTCGCCGGCTGATCCAGACGCCAGCGGCAATTGCGCGGCCCCGGCTCGACTCCGTTTATTGGAACGCCCTCACTTGACGGCAAGTCGGCGAGCTTCCTCATAAGTTCTCCGCGGCGGTTCCAGATCTCGATCTCCTTCGGGAACCCGTTCATCGGCACGAGCCGCGAGAAAGGTCTCTTGAGGCGCGACACAAGAATGTACTCGCCGCTGGGGGATGGCGTGACGTTTTCGAGAAGCCCGGGTTTGCCGACCAGCGTCTTGCGGCCCGTAGTGCTGTCGATCATCGCGAGCTGACTTGTGAAATAGTACTCGAAGAGATCCTCGTCGTGATTGCTCTTGATCATGTCCTCGTAGGTCTCAGCGGGGGCCGCCTTGCCATGGTTCTCCTGAATGTTTGGCCCGCTCGGCACGCGCGGCTCGGCAGGCGCCGACCCGCGGCCTGATGGCACGAGCTGAACAAGAAGCGTCACGCCGTCTTTCAGCCAGTCAATCGGATCGCCGCCTGTTGCGTTCAGGCGGTCAGTTCCGCTCACAAGCTTTGCCTGACCCGTGGCAGTGTCGGCCACCCACAACTCTATGCCATTGTCTTTCGTGTTAGTGAAGGAGAGGCGCTTGCCGTCAGTCGAGAAGCTCACGTTTGCAATGTTCGCATTTGGCGGAACATTTATCTTCTTCTCAGTTCCGTCAGAGATCGACTTCAGCGTAATGGCGATAATGCTGCCGGTGCGCTGCTGGCGTCCATTGGTTTTAGGGTTGATGCGCGTGCCGGCGATTCGATGAATGGGCTCGGCCAGATCAGCGATCGTCGGCATACTGCGTCGATTAAGCAGCGCGACCAACCGGTGGTCGGGCGAGACTATCACGGTCGGCGTCGGTGGCGCGTCCAGAATATCGACGACGACCTTGGGCGGCGTCAGATAACCGGCCCGTGTCGATGGTTGCTGTCCGTATTGCGCCGTCGACGATGCAATAACGAGCGCGACTGCAAAAGCGAACGCTCTAGCTTTCATGGCGATCCTCCTGAGTTCTCCACTGTGGTTGGATGGTTGGAAGCCGTATTGTATCAGCAGAAGAAGTGTCGGGCTATTGGGAAGGGGCAGTGGACCCGTGGCGAGGCACCGGCCTCTTCGCGTGCGTTGCTGCAAATCTCGATTCTGGGTTATGCTTAAGAGCAAGAGGTAATGATATGGAAGTTACATTAACGATCCCCGACGAGCTTGCTTCGAATCTTTCTCCAAACAATCGCGACCTTCCGCAAAGCATTCTGGAGATGGCAGCTCTCGAAGCCTACCGGGAGGGACACATTACCACCTTTCAATTGCGTGAGCTGCTGGGCTTCTCTCGGATGGAGATTGACGGGTTCTTGAAGGAGCACGGTGTCTATCTCGACTACACGATTGCGGAGCTGGAGCACGACCGCGCTGCACTTGAAGAATTGCTGAGCCGCCACAATCGATGATTGTCATTTCAAACACCACACCGCTTCGCTACTTGATTGAAATAGAAAACAC
>JADGNW010000062.1 GCA_017883315.1 Blastocatellia bacterium
CGAGGCCCTACTATTCGAGCTGGAAATGACGACGCAGGTTCATCAAGGAGATTGCCAAATGCGAAAGGCCTTGTTTCTCACCCCACTGTTGTTAATAGCACTAAGCTTAAGGTCGTTTGCTCAACCGGTTTTCAGCGACATCTTTCCAACCGAAGAGTTCGCCGCGCGCCGGGCGAAGGTGATGGCGCAGATCGGCGATGGCGTCGCCATCCTTCAAGGCACGACCGAGCGTCCCGGTGAACAACCTCTGCGCCAGAGCAATCAGTTCTTTTATCTCTGCGGAGTCAACGAGCCGCGCGCGATCCTGGTCATTGATGGAAAGACTAAACGTTCGACGCTGTATCTGTACGGAGGAGCTGATCGGCGCGAACGCATGTTCGGTTCGGCGATGTATCCCGGCGACGCCGCGGTCAAAGCTACCGGCATCGAGTCTGTTCTCGCGCGCGAAGAGTTTGCAAAAGCTCTTGAAGCTTTCGCGCGCGACGGGCGGACGCTCTACACGCCGTATCGCCCGGAAGTATTAGGCAACGCTTCATCGAGCGACGTGGTCGCGCTTGCGAAGAACACTAAGGACGATCCATGGGATGGCCGCCCTTCCCGCGAAGAGGTGTTCATTCAGAAGCTCAAAGCGCTTGGGTCGCAAGGCAGCCTGCAAAATCTCGATCCGATTCTCGACGCGATGCGCGCCATCAAGAGCCCGCGCGAAATCGCGATTATCCGCGAAGCCACGCGCATCACGGGGCTTGGCATCATGGAAGCGATGCGCGACGCCCGACCTGGTATGTTCGAGTATGAGCTGCAAGCCGATGCCGAGTTTGTCTTCAAGAAGTATGGCTCGCAGGGCGCCGCCTACTTCGCGCTGATCGCGACCGGGCAGAACACTCTCTACTCGCACTATCACAAGAACACCGCCAGGCTCCAGGATGGTGAGATGGTGCAGTTCGATTACGCGCCCGATTACAAATACTACGTCTCGGACGTGACACGAGTTTTTCCGGCTAACGGCAAGTTCACGCCTCGGCAGCGCGAGTTCTACACGATCTACCTGCGGCTGTATCAAGCGCTGATGACTTCAATCAAAGTCCACGCCAAACCGAGCGACATCATCAAGGAGGCAGTGGTGAAGATGGACTCGGTCATGGCGAGTTTCAAGTTCACGGACGCGAAGATCAAAGAAGCAGCGACGCGCTTTGTTGAACGTTATCGGGTGAGCTCGGCTAACAGCCTCGGACACACGATTGGCATGGAAGTACACGACGTGCGGCTGCCGACCCAGACGCTGGAACCGGGACAGCTATTTACGATTGAGCCTGCGATGACGATCCCGGATGAACACATTGGCATTCGGCTCGAAGACGTGCTCCTCATCACCGAAAAGGGCTATGAGAATCTTTCAGCGTTCGTGCCGTTCGAGATCGCCGACATTGAAAAGCTGATGGCAGAACCGGGACTCAGCGATAAGCAACTGAAGGCAACTGGACAGAAATAATCAGCCGAGGTGGTCACGTCCATTCATATCAACCGCTGATCTTCGGAATAGTTCACGGATTAATGTCAGGTAGGGAAGAGGGACTTGTCTCCGCTGATTGATGAACCAGCCCGCGGAGCGGGGACAAGTCCCTCTTCCCTACCTGTGAGTGTCAAATGTGATTCTCAGAATGTGGTTCTTTCAAAACCGACGAGGGATGCTGATGAACTCTATCCTGCAAGCGCTCAAAGTTGTCGCGACTACAATGGCCATTGCAGTCGTCGTCCTGGCCTTTGCCAATCCTCGATCTCGCTCCGCGCCCAGTCATAAACGAGGCGGCACGGTCACTGTGCATCAAGCCGTAGCTCGCGACATCTCACGACCGCTGCCGGAATTGGTTTCGGGCCGTATTGTTACCAAAGAAGCGATTGAGCGTAAGAGTGGCGAAACAGTTCAGCAGAATCCACCCGCACCGGCCGCGCCGATTGTCCCACCCGTTATCACCAGCCCGCCGGGCGCCGCGGTCGTCGAACAGAAATCGCAAGGCACACGCCCGGCCGCGGCGCTCGTCGAAAGCTTCGACGGTCTCGGCGTAGGGTTCGAAGGTCCGCACGGAACTGCAACGGTGCGAAACCCTTCAGACAACAGCCTGGCGGTCGGTCTAAGCCACATCTTCCAGATCGTCAATACGCGGATGGCGATCTACACAAAGAAAGGCAAGCGGTTCCCCGTGTCGGGCAAAGTTCTGTACGGACCTGTACCGACCAACACGATCTTCAAAGGTTTCGGCGGCGCGTGCGAGGCGACGAATAACGGCGACGCTGTTGTACGCTACGACCAACTCGCTGATCGCTGGCTTGTGGTGATGCCGACCTTCCGGCGCGGGCCTGTTCGACCAGATCAGCCGCAACCAGCTCGCGCAGGTGATCCCGCTCAAGTGAGCGTGCCGGGGCAAGCGGGGCAACCTGGTCCGCCCGCCCCGCTCTTCAGTCCACCCGCGCAGCTTGGACAACCTCCGCAGCCGCGCGGCCAGACTGGACAAGCTGGGCCGCAGGGACCGTACTCGATGTGCTATGCGGTGAGCGCCGGTTCGGATCCGTTCGGACCTTACTACCGCTACGAATTCTTGCGGTCGCTCTTCCCGGACTATCCGCGTCCGGCAGTCTGGCCCGATGGTTACTACACTCCGACCAGCACCGGCGACGAAGTGATCCAAAAACATGCGTGCGTCGTGGATCGGGCGAAGATGCTTAAGGGCGAGCCTGCGACCGAGCAATGCGTCATCATCGACGGCGTGAATTTCCTGAACAATGCAGATCTCGATGGCAAGCGGCTGCCTCCGGCGGGCGCGCCCAATATCATGATGGCAGCAGGCGGCACGCAACTGAAAAAGATCATGGAAGATGATGGGATCTTCGTTTGGAAGTTTCACGTCGATTGGAAGAATCCGGCTAACACTAAAGTCAGCGGCCCGGAGAAGATTGGCGTCGCACCGTATCATTATTTATGTGACGGGCAGCTCACGAACTGCGTGCCGCAGCCGGGAACGGATCGGCGGCTCGACGCACAGGGCGACAAGATCATGGCGCGGCTAGTCTATCGCAGGATCGGTGACCACGAATCAATTATTGCTGTGCACTCGATCAACACTTCTGCTGGAGGAGGCGGCGTCCGCTGGTACGAGTTTCGGATCAATAAGGACCGCAGCGTCAAGCTGCATCAGCAGGGCACCTATGCGCCCGACGGCTCTTATCGATGGATGGCCAGCCCGGCGATAGATCGGCTAGGCAACATCGGCATCGGTTACTCATTTGGGGGAACGCCGAACTTCACCGGTCAGCGATTCGCCGGGCGAGTGGCTGACGATCCACTCGGTCAATTGACGCTAGAAGAAACCGTGCTTGTAGAAGGCGAAGGAGCGCAAAACGTTATGCGCTGGGAGGACTACACGCAAACGGCTGTTGATCCAAGCGACGACTGCACTATCTGGTACGTCGGCGACTACATAAAGAAAGACGCGACGATCTACTCGTCGAAGATCGGTGCGTTTCGAATGCCCGGCTGCCGCGGCAAACGTTGAGGCTCACAGGTTAAAAGCTCTCACGAGGAAAGCTGCCATCTGCGCTCGCGTCACTGAATCGTTCGGGCAGTACATCAAGTGATCTGGTGTACATCCCAACGTGATCTGCAACACTGCTAATCGGTCGATGAAGTTGTAAAAGACATTTGACGGCGGCACGTCACCGAATCGCTGGCTCGGTGGTGTCGGCGGATTGAACTCGCCAAGACCTCTCAAGATGAATGCCGCCATCTGCTCACGCTTGACCGGGTCAGAAGGACAGTACATCAAGTGATCGGGTGTACATCCCAGCGTGATCTGCAACTCAGCCAGTCGATCAATGAAGTTGTAGAAAACATTTTGCGGCGGCACGTCGTTGAATCGCTGACTTGGAGGAGTCGGCGGATTGAACTCACCCTTTGCTCGCATGATGAATGCCGCCATCTGTTCTCTTGTTACCGGATCGTTCGGGCAGTAGTTGCCGCTCCCGCA
>JADGNW010000374.1 GCA_017883315.1 Blastocatellia bacterium
CGCCGCGCCGCAAGCCGCGCCCACAATGGCGGACTCTGAGATCGGCGTGTCGATGACTCGCTCTTCACCAAATCGGCCGACGAAACCTTCGGTGACCTTGAACGCGCCACCATAGACTCCGATGTCTTCGCCGAGAAGAAAGACGCGTTCATCGCGTTCCATCTCTTCCCAGAGTCCCTGACGAATTGCTTCGAGTAAGGTTATTGCTGGCATTCAGATCGTTACGTGAAACGTGATCCGTGACTTGGCGTGCACGCATCACGTTTAACGGGTCCTTTCCTTCATTCTTCGCTTCCAACCCCCACGGCTTTTGGTTGACTGTCATCGGCATATACACCGCCGAGCGCATCCTCGGGCGCGGGCGACGGCTGACTCTCGGCCCACGCGAGATCTTCATCGAGCAATTGGTCGACTCGCTTCTTCACTTCTTCGATGTCGGGAGCGGCGGCGACCTTCTTCTCCGTAAGCGCTTTCTCGAATTGGGCTATGGGATCACGCTTGCGCCACTGGTCGAGCGTTTCCTTGGCCACGTAAGACTGATTGTCGTGAGCCGCATGTCCCCGCATTCGAAACGTCTTCGCTTCGATGAAAGTCGGGCCGCCGCCATCGCGAGCTCGATCGACAGCGCGCCGAGCGGATCCATAAACAGCCATCACGTCATTGCCGTCAACTATCTCGCTCGCCATGCCATAAGCTTTCGCGCGATCGGCCAGGTTCAGAATTCGCATCTGCTTCGTCGTCGGAGTCGTGTAGGCGTACGAATTGTTCTCGCCCACGATCACCATCGGCAGGTTTTGAACTGCAGCGAAGTTAGCAGCTTCATGAAACGCGCCAGTGCTTGTTCCGCCGTCGCCTATGTAGACCATTCCAACAGATTTTTTCTTCTGAATCTTCGCCGCGAGCATCACGCCGTTCATCACCGCGATCAGCGTGCCGAGCGGACTAATAGTGCCGATGAAACCGCGCTTGAGGTCCGTGATATGAAGGTTCTGATCGCGCCCTTTTGAAAGCGACGTCGCACGCCAAAGATAGTTTGCGAACACTTCGCGCGCCTGCGCTCCCGCGACCAGCAGAGCACCCAAGTCGCGTGTCAGCGGCGAGAGCATGTCGCCCTGCTTCTGGTCGAGTGCGTAAGCCGAGCCGACCGCCGTCGCCTCCTGTCCGAGGCTGCGAAAGAGACCGCCGACGATCTTGCCTTGCTTGTACAGATTGTCCAACCGGTCTTCGAGCGACCTCGTCAGCCGCATGAAGAAAAGCAAATCGAGTTGTTGTTGCTTATCCATAATGATAGTTCAGGGTTCTAAGTTCGGAGTTCCGGGTTCAAACCCTGAACCCCGAACTCGGAACCCGGAACTGATTCAAACGTGAATCACCATTCCGTGCGCGTCCTCGAAGGCTTCGTGCATGCTTTCAGAAACAGTCGGATGCGCGTGCATGGTGTTGATCAATTCTTCCACTGTAGATTCCATCTGCAACGCGACGCAGCCTTCGACGATCAGCTCGGTCGCGTGCGGGCCGATCAAGTGCAAGCCCAGCAGTTCATCATACCGCGCGTCGCTCACAACCTTAACCAGACCTTCAGTCGCTCCCAGTATCTGCGCCTTCGCAACCACCGGGATCGGGAAGTGGCCCACCTTGACATCATAGCCCCGCTCTCGCGCTTTCGCTTCGGTCAATCCCACGCTTGCCACCTCGGGCTGGCAATAAGTGCAGCTCGGAACGTGATCGTAGTTGATCGTCCGAGGATCCTTCCCGGCGATTGTTTCAACCGCCAGAATGCCCTCCGCTGACGCAACGTGCGCGAGCCACGGCGTGGGTATCACGTCGCCGATCGCGTACACGTTCGGCTCGGCCGTGCGCATGTGATCGTCGATCTTAATGTAGCCACGCTCCAATTCAACGCGGGTGTTTTCAAGTCCCAGCCCGTCGGTATAAGCGCGACGCCCAACCGCTACCAGGAACTTCTCGGCCGTGAACTCACGGTCCTCGTCGTTGATGCGCGCAGTCGCTCGCACGTTCCCGTTTTCGATCACGGCTGATTGAAAATTCGCGCTTGTGAATGCTTTGATGCCTTGCTTCTTAAACGCCTTTCCAAGCTCCGCGCTGATCTCTTCGTCTTCAATCGGGAGCAATCGCGGCAGCAGCTCGAGTATCGTCACATCGGTGCCGAACCGCGCGAACATCGAAGCAAACTCCACGCCTACCGCGCCCGCGCCCAGGACGATCAGTGACTTCGGAATCTCTTTGAGCTCCAGTATCTCATCGCTTGTGATGATCCTCTCGCCGTCGATTGGAAGTGTTGGGAACGAGCGGGGAACCGAACCAGTAGCGATGATGATGTTCTTAGTCTGTATAACTTGCGTCGAGCCTTCTGAACCCGACACGGTGACATGGCCCGGGCCGTCTATGTGCGCCGCTCCCTTAAAGACCTGGACCTTGTTCTTGCGCATCAGAAACTCGACGCCCTTCGCGAGTTTCAACACGACCTTGCCTTTGCGCTTCTGGGCCTGGCCAAAATCGAGCGACACTTCGGTGGCTACGATTCCGTGCTCGCGCGCGTGCTTGAATTCGTCGAGAAGATCGGCGGTGTGCAGGAGTGACTTGGTTGGTATGCAGCCTCGCAACAAGCAGGTGCCGCCGAGGTTCTTGTCTTTTTCAATGATTGCGGCTTTCAGGCCTAACTGCCCTGCGCGAATCGCGGCAACGTAGCCGCCCGGTCCCGCTCCTATTATTGTTACGTCAAACGTCTCGGTGCTCGAACTCAATTGACTCGGCCCTCCCTGGCCTTTGCCTTAGTCCAGCGCAAGTTTTATTTCTTCTCCCTCGATCTTGACTTCAAACTTTTCGACTTTCGCCATCGAGTTGAGTGGCGAAGCTCCACTCGTGAGGCTGTAGACCCAGCCGTGCCACGGGCACTGGACCGTCAGGTTGTTCTGATCGACGAAGCCTTCGCCCAGCGGGCCGCCCCTGTGCATGCAAGTGTTGTCCAGCGCGTACAACTGCCCGTCAACGTTGAACACGGCTATCGAGCGCCCGGCAACGTCCACTACCATTGCTTGCCCTACAGTCAAGTCTGAGGCATTCGCGATTTTTATGAACTCAGACATGCAGGTTCCTGTGGTGACTGGCTCGCGTTTCGAAGGTCATCATGTTCTTGTAGCGAGGATGTAGCATCTTAGCAACCCGCCAAGCCGGGTTTCAAGTTCCATTCCCTCGCCTCCGAGCATGAAACAGTAGTTGTCAAACTTTCGTTCAATGAGGCAACGCGGCCAGGTTCCGCGTCAATAATTGGTACGGCCGTCTTTTTCCGGCCGTAGCGCTCATCGAGCACCCGATCAAGCCGGATGAAGCAAGACAGGTTCTTTCAGATGAGCAGAGCAGGAGGCGTGAAAGTCATGGCAGCAACGTATGGAAATCAGATTGCGCCAGAGAGTTTGAGGGCGATGCTTCTAGCCTACGGCATCAACCACGCTTACCGCGTAGTAACTCTCGAGGAGATTAATCATTCGATGCCGCACGCCAGAAGCGACGAGGTCAGAATGGTGCTCGAGCGCCTGGCGCAGGAAGGATTAGTGACCAGGTTCTCAGGCCGCTACTGTTTCAACAAAACGATCCCGGGCGACGTCCGACAGAGCATCGAACAGCTCATCTCACCTAGCGGTACAATTCGCAAACGAACCAACTGACTTCGAATTCTGAGAGGAACTGATTAACGCTTCGATGGAACCGATGTGTCATACACTCGGCTTCTTTTCTGTTTGTTCCGAAAGATCGAGCTCAAGGTCACCGTAGAATTTTACAGGCACGTCGCTCAGCGTAAACGGCTTGAACGTCCATTGCTTCGCTGCTTCTAGCACCGCTTTTCGCAACATTGGATGGCCCTGTTTATACCAGGCGCACAGGACGTTGCCGTCTTCGTCTATGAGCATGTGGACTGCAACTTTCCCTTCCCAGTGGCCATTCTTTGGGAGCCTTACATCAACCTTCTGCGTGGCTCGATCTTTGAGTACTCTAGGAGACACGGTAATAATGTGTGGATTATGTCGGCAAGGATCTGGCCTTCGATTCCTTCGTCCTTGAGCCTCTGCGAGAACGGAAAGGACCACCATAAAAATGGCGATCGCGATTATTCTTTCTCGTCTCATTCTCATACGTGACCGAGCCTGAGCGGCCCGTTCTTTGTCTCACACTCGCTTCATGGCTCCGGATGGGATTGCTAGCGCGGCTCAGCAAGCGTGCCTCTAGGGACGCTTATCGACTACCAGTCGATGATCGAGATTCGCGACTCGCCAGCCTGTTGCGAAGATCATCCGGTCGATGCGCTCCATCTTCTCAAAGTCGATTTTCTCCACAATGTCGCTCGGCCGATGATAGTCGCGATGCACGCCCGTGAAATAGAAAATTATCGGAATGCCGTGTCTGGCGTAGTTGTAGTGGTCGGACCGATAGTAGAACCGCTCGGGATTCCTCTCGTCGTTGTAAAGGTAGTCGAATCTCAAACGCGCCGTGTCGAGATTGGTTTCTTCGCTCAGCTTGTTTAGCTCCGTCGAAAGTTTGTCGGCGCCGATGATGTAGATGGAATCTTTGTCGGTTAAGTGAGCGTCGCGCGGATCATCGTCGCCTTCCGGGCGGCTGCGCCCGACCATATCGATGTTGAAATCCGCCACCAGCTTCTCGAGAGGGACGACCGGTGCATAGTCGGTATTATATTCGGACCCGAACAGGCCCAGTTCCTCACCAGTGTGAAAGACGATCAATATCGACCGCTTGGGCCGGGGCCCGACCGCGAGGGCCTGAGCGATTTCAAGAACGGAGACTGTTCCGGATCCATCGTCGTCAGCTCCGTGATACACCTCGCCTTTTTCGCTTGTTTGAAGGTGATCGTAGTGCGCGCTGAAGACTACATACTCATCTTTGAGTTTCGGGTCCGCGCCCTCGAGGATGCCTGCTACGTTCTGAGCGGGCGGCGCGTCTTCGACAGCGACCTTCAGCTTGATCTCAGCGGTGGCGGTAACTTCGGCGGGTTTGAGCCTGTCTCCGGGTGCGACCAACGTTGGAGCATCCGTTCCCATCGCCTTCGCAATCGCCTTTATCAATTCCGGCCCGGCCGTGACATCGGGTAGAGTCTTTCCTGAAGCCGTAGGTCGCGGCGGCAACCCTAGTTGTTTCTGGCCACCCATCCACGACTTGATCTGTTCCCAGCCGAGGAGCGTTTGAGCATCGGGAAGTTTGATCGCTCCGATTGCTCCGTGCGCGACGGCCGCCGACTCTCCGCGTTCATTGTCCCCCAGACCCGCATGCTGTAACGAAGCCGGCTCACCGCTGGCAATCACCACGATCTTGCCGGTCACCTTCAGCCCGGCATAATCGTCATAGTTATTCTTAGGCGATGAGACTCCATATCCGACGAAAACCAGACCGCCGGCGATGCTGATGTTTGTTGGTACCTCTGATAAAAACCCGTCGGCATAATTAAACTCGCGCTTCGTGCCTCCGATGTTGAGCGTTACATGGCTCGTCGGGAGATCGACGCTTCGATAGCTGAGCGGGACTCGCTGAAAGAACGACCCATCGCGAGCCGCGCCGCGATAGCCGTAAAACTCAAGCTGCGAAGCAAGGTACCGTGCAGCTATCAGGTTCGACGGGCTTAACGTGTAGCGGCCGCCCAGCTCGTCGGATGCGAGAAACGTCAGATGCTTTTTCAGCTCGCGCGCAGTGATGCTCGATGTGGCTTCGGCAGTCGGAAGCGGACGATTCGCTGCGCCCGCCGCCGACGCAAGCATGAGCGCCGCGAGCATCAGCAGCGCCAGCGCTCGTCTGAATGATCGATTGTGCTTCATGAAACTCCTTCTTTCTCGGTTCGCTTACCTTGCTGGTCAACTGGCCCGACGACAACCGTGGTCAGGTTCTGAGGATCGATGTATTTGCGCGAGACGCGGTCGACGGATTCTACGGTTACTGCTCGGATCAATTCGGGAAACCTGTCGAGATAGTCGAAGCCCAGGTCGTAGACTTCGGCTTCGATCAGGAACTCGGCGACTTGTGAATTCCTCTGAAACCGAAACACGAAGCTGCCGGTCAGGTATGACTTCGCGATTTCGAGTTCTTCTTCGGTGACTCCGGCTTCGACGATTCGGGTGATCTCGCCTCGCAATCCGGCGATCGCGCGGTCGAGATTCTCAGGTGCGGTGCCGATGTAAGCAATGAATCGGCCGGGATCCAGGCCTGCGCTCGAAGTTATGTTGCTGAATGTCGAATAAGCGAGTCCCTGCTCATCGCGAAGTATTCGAGGAATGCGGGACGTGAACCCCGGGCTCGATCCGAGAATCGTATCCATCACCAGCAGCGCGTAGTAGTCCGGATTGCGGCGTTCGATTCCCACGTGACCGATTACGATGTTGACCTGCTCCTTTGGCACGCTGACAGACTTCTCGATCGGAACGCTCTGCCGCCGGGCTAGCGGTACCTGTGGCGCTTCGAATGGTGAAGCGGACTTCCACTTTCCAAATGTCGACAACACTCTGCCCTTTATTTCGTCCTTGTCGATGTCGCCCACGATGGCAAGCTTCGTGTTGTCAGGTGTGTAGTACCGGCGATAGAAGCCGTGAACGTCCTGCGGTGTAATCGTCTTCACAGATTGGTCGTAGCCCAGCGGAGGTCGATGAAGAGGCGTGCCTTCGAAGACTATCTCGTTGAAGAGGTCTGAAGCCAGCGTGCGCGGCACATCGAGCCTCGCTTTGATTTGCGCAACGCGGCGATCTATATACTGCTGAACCTTGTCTTCAGGGAACGCCGGATTGATCAACAGATCGGAAGCCATCTCCAGACCCAGCCCGGCGTCCTCTGAGAGCAACACCATAACGACACCGCTTGATTGATAATCGCCGAAGGTCGCCAGTTGTCCGCCTGTTGCATCGATTGTTTCGGCGATTTGTTTGGAGGTGCGAGTGGCCGTCCCTGCATCCAGAAGTTCGCCCACAAGAGAGGCGAGGCCCGCTTTATCATCAGCCTCGAAGCGCGACCCCGCGCCCACGATCGCCTTAATCGAGACAGACGGAACGGAGTGGTTCTCGGAGAGCAACAGTACTAAACCGTTCGGCAACTCGACGCGCTCGACGTCGAGCTTCGGGCGCGTTCCGAGTCTTTGACTATGCTGCACTGCCACTCTCCTCCTTATCGTTTATCAAGTAGCCAACTGTTCGGTTGTCTTCAGTGAAGTACTTCTCGGCGACTCGCGCTACGTCTTTAGTCGTGACGGCGGCGATCCGATCCAACAGAGTGTCGAGGTAATGATAGCCACGCGAATCCTCGGGAACTCGTTCGTCAATAGCGATCGTCTCGTACTGTCCGAGCAGCATAGCTTGTTGCAGCGGCTCCTCACTGCTCAGCACCAGCGAGGCTTCGACCTGCCGCTTAACTTTTTCGATCTCACCTAATGAAATATCGGCACGTTTCAGTCGGTCGATCTCTTCGTAGGTCGCTCGTTCGACATCAGCCAGATTGAAACCAGGCTTAAGCTCGTGTTGAAAATAGAAGAGCGCCGGATCGATATGATCGTGATAGCTTGCATCTGCTCTTGTGACCGACTGGTCTTGTTCGACGAGCCGCTGATAGAGCCGTGACGACTTGCCGGTCGAAAGCAGCGCTTCGGCAACCTTGAGCGCGTAAGAGTCGGCGTGCGCAACTGCCGGCGCGTGATAACCGATGAGCAAACGCTCTACGGGCGTCTCCTTTTTGACGATGAGGCGTTTCTCTCCGCGCTGGGGCGGCTCGACAAGTCCCAGCCGAGCGGGCTCGGGGCCCGCCGGGATCCGACCGAACATCTCTTCAACTTTCCGGAGAGCGTCATCGGCGACGAAATCGCCGGCGATGACCAGCGTCGCGTTTCGCGGATGATACCACTTGTCGTAGTAAGCCTTCATATCGGCTCCGGAAGCCGCTTTCAGGTCTTCGAGCCATCCGACGGTGGGCCAATGATACGAGTGCTGGCGAAAGGCCGCGGCCCAAACCTCGTTTTCCAACGCCTCCCACGGACCGTCAAGTCCGATGCGCAATTCTTCTTCTACGACTTGCTTCTCCGGGTTGAATTCTTCTTCTGCGAACAAGGTTCCGCGCATGCGACTGGCTTCGATTTCGAGCGCCGCTTGCCAGCGGTCCGAAGCGAATGTGAAGTAATAAGCGGTAAAATCAAGCCACGTGAACGCGTTGTTAGCTCCGCCGTTCAAGTGCGTGATCAGATCGATCTCGCCTTTTTTGTAGCGATCGGTGCCTTTGAAAAGCATGTGTTCGAGGAAGTGCGACTTGCCGGTCTGCCCGAGCTCCTCGTTGCGCGAACCGACTCGGTACCAGATCATCGTCGCGACAACAGGTTTGTCGTGCAGCTCTTTTGTAAGAAGAGTGAGGCCGTTTGGAAGAATTGTCTTCCGGACGTTACGAGTAATGAATGATTCTGTTTGTGCGCCCCCCGTTTCTGCGCCTATGGAAGTGGTCGATGTTGTCATAGCAGCTTCTCGATTGCTACATCACGGAGCGTCAATGCTCGGAGTAGCAAGCGAAAATTCTAGAGGCCGGAAAGAAGCCATGTCAAACCGCGTGTCTTTCACTCGCTTGATCGACACAATCGAATTGTCAGAGAGGGAGTGCTTCGATTCATAAAAACCGTCGTACAAGTCCCCGCCTGGACTTGATTTCTGTCTTTTTGCTGTGGATACTGAAGCGTGCTGAAAGGCATGTTATTCCTTTGTAGTCTTAGCACACGCGAGATAATGACAAATCAAAAGAAGCCGCTGTGCGGTTGCGGCAAACAGGAGAAAGATGACTAAGGCAGAACTAGTTGAGGAAGTCGCTCGCGCGGCGGAATTGAACAAGCGCGACGCTGAAGTAATAGTCGAGACCGTGTTCGACTCCATTATCGGTGCCCTACACAAAGGTGAAAAGGTCGAGCTGCGCGGCTTCGGTAGTTTTCG
This sequence comes from Blastocatellia bacterium, assembly GCA_017883315.1. Classification (GTDB taxonomy): domain Bacteria; phylum Acidobacteriota; class Blastocatellia; order UBA7656; family UBA7656; genus Onstottus_A. Next base: position 8,967 of record JADGNW010000374.1, read on the forward strand.
CACTCGCGAACGGGGCCCCCGCCGCGGCCGCAATCCGAAGACCGGTGAGCCGGTCGATGTGCCAGCTAAGCGCGTTCCCTACTTCAAACCCGGCAAAGAGCTGAAAGAGTATTTCACCGAGAGCCCGGCCGCCGCGCCCGCTGCACCGGAGGCGCAACCTGCGCCTGCTGACGAAGGTGCTGGGTCCGCGTCCGGTGAATCATCGTCTCAACCGGCGCAACCTGAGGGCGAAGGCTCGTCGGGGAGCTCGACTATTTGAGCCTGATTGCTTGCCACTGGTTACCCGCAATTGAATCTGTCGGTGAGTGCACCGCTGCCACCGAAGCCATAATTTCTTTCTGTCCCGGTTATGGAAAAGCGAAGAATTGATTCACCCAATGGAAAGCAGCGACGGTCTTCACCCGATCGGCGCTCAAGCGAAAGGCGCGACCCCGAACCCGAGTCTGGCAAGGGTAAGCTGACGACCCGCGTCAAAGAACGCCGGCAAAAAGGGCGCAGAGTGACGGATCGAAAGAGTGGTTAAGAGAGGCTCTACTTTTTCAGGAGTCCATTCTTCGTTATGAATGCTGCCAGCGTCTCATTGAACTCCCCAGGTTTTTCCATCATCAAGAAGTGGCCAACCCCGTCCATCGCGTGGTACTCCAGTCTCGGAGCGAGGCTTCGATAAAACTGCTCGGTGTCTGGAGCCCAGCCCTTCGTCATAACCGCCAGCACCGGCACGTTGATCTTGTCGTCGCCCCTAGCAGAAAGCAGAAGGCAGAAGCCAGCCGGAAGAATTAAGATCCTCAGACTTTCTGCCTTCTGCCTTCTGCTTCCGCCTGAAGGCCGAACTACAAACTGAACCTGGCCTACGTCCCTGCTTCCCACGTATTCATATACTCGATCATCTCAGCCGTGAGCGTGTCGATCTTGATTCCCATCGCCGCAAGTTTGAGCGAGGCGATTTCGTTGTCGACTTCCTCGGGTAACAGGTGCAAACCGGGCGCGAGCTTTCCCTCGTTCTTCACGAGGTACTCGCAAGACAGAGCCTGATTGGCGAAGCTCATATCCATCACAGACGCTGGGTGGCCTTCTGCGGCCGCCAGATTGATCAGCCGTCCTTCGCCGAGCACCATAACCCGATTGCCAGTGCCTTTCAGCCTGTACTGTTCAACGAACGGCCGGAGTTGCTCTTTCTCTTCGCTGATCTCCGCAAGTGCGACCAGATTCAGCTCGACGTCGAAGTGGCCCGAGTTCGCTACGAGCGCACCGTCGTGCATTTTTGCAAAATGATGGCCGTCGATCACGTGACGGTTGCCGGTGACTGTAATGAAAATATCACCGAGCGGCGCAGCGTCTTCTATCGTCATCACCCGCATTCCATCCATCACCGCTTCGATGGCGCGAATCGGATTGATCTCGCACACGATGACGTTTGCGCCCATGCCGCGCCCGCGCATCGCCACGCCTTTGCCGCACCAGCCGTATCCGACTACGACGATCGTTCGGCCCGCGAGCAGAATGTTAGTCGCTCGAATCACGCCGTCGAGCGTTGACTGTCCTGTGCCGTAGCGGTTGTCGAAGAAGTGTTTCGTCTGGGCGTCGTTTACCGCGATCGTCGGCCAGCTCATGCGCCCGCTCTTCTCGAGTGCGCGAAGGCGAACCAGTCCAGTGGTTGTTTCTTCAGTTGTCCCGATAATCTTATTGATAAGCTCAGGCCGCTCCTTGACCATTGTGGCAACAACGTCGGAGCCGTCGTCGATGATCAGATCAGGCTCGAGGTCGAGCGCCATTCGCACGTGCCGGTTGTAAGTCTCCGGCGTCTCTCCCTTGATGGCAAACACCGGAATGCCGTACTCGACGACAAGCGCCGCCGCCACGTCGTCCTGCGTCGACAGTGGATTAGAGGCGATCAACACCGCGTCGATGCCAGCCGCTTTCAGAGTGCGAGCGAGGTTCGCCGTCTCGGTCGTGATGTGACAGCAGGCGACCATCTTCTTTCCCGCAAGCGGGCGCTCGCGTTCGAAGCGCTCCCTGATCAAGCGAAGCACAGGCATCTCGCGTTCGGCCCATTCGATACGCATGCGTCCGGCCTTAGCAAGATTCAGATCTTTAACATCGTAGTTTGGTATTTGAGTGCTGGTGGTCATCAATGATCTCCATAATCTTGTAGGGGCGGCCCTCCGTGGCCGCCCCCGACTGGTGCTTGCGAACGATTGTCTCGTCCTTATGATCCTGGGACGGTCACGGAGGGCCGCCCCTACATGCTCTCTACAAACCCGCGGCGCGGCGAAGCGCATCTGCTTTGTCAGTCCGCTCCCACGTGAACTCGGGCTCGGTGCGGCCGAAGTGCCCATACGCGGCTGTCTTCTTGAATATCGGCCGGCGCAAATTCAAGCTCTCGATGATTCCCGCAGGAGTTAGTTTGAAGTGTTCGCGCACCATCGCCGACAGCTTCTCTTCATCGATCTGGCTCGTGCCCCTTGTATCGATCAACACCGAGACAGGATCGGCTATTCCGATCGCGTAAGCCAACTGCACTTCGCACCGATCGGCCAGGCCGGCCGCAACGATGTTCTTCGCGATGTAACGCGCCATGTAGGAAGCCGAGCGATCAACTTTCGTCGGGTCCTTCCCCGAAAAAGCGCCGCCCCCGTGGGCGCCCGCGCCGCCGTAGGTGTCGACGATTATCTTGCGGCCCGTGAGACCGGTGTCGCCTTGCGGTCCGCCGATCACGAAGCGGCCTGTCGGGTTGATATGAAAGCTCGTGCCGCCGTCCAGCATCTCCCCCGGTACCACCGAGCGGATCACATGATTGATCACGTCCTCGTGTATCTGATCGTTGGCTACTGATTCGGAGTGCTGGGTGGAAACGACAACAGTGTTAACTCGAACAGGTTTGTGACCCGCATACTCGACGGTCACTTGAGACTTGCCGTCCGGTCTCAAATACTCGAGCAAGCCTTCCTTGCGAACGTCCGCGAGCCGCCGCGTGATCTTGTGCGCGAGCATGATCGGCATCGGCATCAGCTCGGGAGTTTCGTTGCACGCGTAGCCGAACATCATTCCCTGATCGCCCGCGCCGCCGTGGTCAACGCCCAACGCTATGTCTTGCGACTGAGTGTCGATTGCGGTGATCACGCCGCAGGTATCACAATCGAACCCGTACTTCGCTCGAGTGTAGCCGATCTCGCGAATCGTCTCGCGAACGATTTTGGGTATGTCGACCCACACCGAGGTTGTGATCTCGCCGGCGACGATAACCAATCCCGTAGTCAGCAAAGTCTCGCAAGCCACGCGCCCGTACGGATCGTCACGCATTACTGCGTCGAGCACGCCGTCTGAAATCTGATCGGCGATCTTATCAGGATGTCCTTCAGTTACGGACTCGGACGTGAACAAACGTTTGTTATTGGTGCCCACTAATAATAGCCTCCATCGGTAATTTCCTGTGGCGGGTTGTACTGCAGCGGATTCGGCCCCGCATTAAACGCAAAAATCTAGCAGACCACATGAATGCTAGTCAAGGAAGTGTCGTTTGAGAAGGCGATGTCGCTATGAGCATCGCGCACCGCCGCTCTAGTGAGGCTTGTGCGTTGCGCGGTAACTGTAGTCAGTCGCTTGATGTTCAGAGTTCAAGCTTTAGCTTGCCCGTCTCGAACGAGCAACCTGAAGGTTGAACTCTGAGCCTCAACATCAGCGGGCCACGTTGGCTTACAGGTCAAAAGCCCTCACCAGGAACGCCGCCATCTGCCCGCGCGTCACTGAATCGTTCGGGCAGTAGAGCGGCGGACTGGCTGAACATCCTAACGTGATCTGCAACACCGCTAGTCGGTCAATGAAGTTGTAGAAAATATTTTCTGGCGGCACATCATTGAATCGCTGCGACATCGGCGGAGGCGGATTGAACTCTCCCAACCCTCTCATGATGAATGCTGCCATCTGCTCTCTCTTCACCGGATCAGCAGGACAGTACATCAA